>NZ_JBDJNS010000027.1:0-51179 GCF_039674545.1 Luteimonas sp. TWI382 | reverse complement strand
ACGGCCCGTGACCACCGTGCCGCGACCCGAGATCGAGAACACGTCCTCGACCGGCATCAGGAACGCCTTGTCGATGTCGCGCTCCGGCTCCGGAATCCAGGTGTCCAGCGCCTCGACCAGCTTCAGGATCGCAGGCACGCCGATCTCCGACTGGTCGCCTTCCAGCGCCAGGCGCGCCGAACCCGAGATGATCGGGGTGTCGTCGCCCGGGAACTCGTACTTGCTCAGCAGCTCGCGCACTTCCATCTCGACCAGCTCGAGCAACTCGGCGTCGTCCACCATGTCGGCCTTGTTCAGGAACACGACGATGTACGGCACGCCGACCTGACGCGACAGCAGGATGTGCTCGCGCGTCTGCGGCATCGGGCCGTCAGCGGCCGAGCACACCAGGATCGCGCCGTCCATCTGCGCCGCACCGGTGATCATGTTCTTGACGTAGTCCGCGTGGCCCGGGCAGTCGACGTGCGCGTAGTGGCGCGTCGGGCTCTCGTATTCCACGTGCGCGGTCGAGATCGTGATGCCGCGCGCCTTCTCTTCGGGCGCCGCATCGATCGAGGAGTAATCCTTGAACTCGCCGCCGAAACGCTCGGCGCCGATCTTCGTCAGCGCCGCCGTCAGCGTCGTCTTGCCGTGGTCGACGTGACCAATCGTGCCGACATTGACGTGCGGCTTGGTGCGCTCGAACTTACCCTTTGCCATGGCTGCCTTGTCTCGCTGAACGTTTGTGAATTGACTGCCTTAATGAAAAGTCCGGCCATGAATGGCCGGGCTCTTCGCGGAAGGATCCGCATATATGGTGCTCACGAAAGGAATCGAACCTTCGACCTCCTCCTTACCAAGGAGGTGCTCTACCGACTGAGCTACGTGAGCAACGATTTCAACCTCTGGATGCGGCCGGAGCCGTCAATGGAGCGGGAGACGGGGATCGAACCCGCACCATCAGCTTGGAAGGCTGAGGTTCTACCATTGAACTACTCCCGCACCGGGATCCAGCCTGCCGCACAACCTGTCGCACTGCTTGTTCGTTCCACCGGACTGCAAGATGGTGGAGGGAGGTGGATTCGAACCACCGAAGGCGTAAGCCAGCAGATTTACAGTCTGCCCCCGTTGGCCGCTTGGGTATCCCTCCGGCGATTTCGCGTTGCCGGTGAAAACAGCCCGCGATTTTGGGGCCAGTTTCCCTTCCTGTCAACGTCGCGATGCGATGGAGCCAGGCTGCCCCGCCCCGGTACCTGCGGTACGCGATGGCGGGGCGCGCATAGTACCGGTCAACGCGCCGGCGCGCCATCCTCTACGGCCACATCGTCGCGCCCGATCGCGACATGCGGCACGCCATCGGCACCGATCCAGCCCCGATACATGCCTTCGGTATTGAACGGCATGACGACGTGGCCGGTGGCATCGAGCGCGATCGCACCGCCATTGCCGCCCATCGCCGGGATCTCCCGGTCGATCACCGCGGCGGCCGCCTCGTCGATGCTCTCGCCCAACAGCCCGACGCGACTGCAGATCGCATGCGCGGCGGCGCTGCGGATGTAGAACTCGCCCCAGCCGGTGCCCGAGACCGCACACCGCGCATCGGCCCAGGTCCCGGCACCGATCACCGGCGCATCGCCCACCCGCCCCCAGCGCTTGTCGGTCATGCCGCCGGTCGAGGTCGCCGCGGCCAGCGCACCGCGCGCGTCGAGCGCGACCGCGCCGACGGTTCCGAAGTAGCGCAGCGGGTCATCGGCGACGACGCTCGCCGCGCGCTCGGCCGCCGCCCCTTCGGCGCGGGCCTTCTGCAACTGCTGCCAGCGCTTCTCGGTCCGGAACCAGGCCGGATCGATCAGTTCGACGCCCTGCGACTGCGCGAACGCTTCGGCGCCTTCGCCGATCAGCATCACGTGTGGCGAGTCCTCCATGACCCGACGCGCGAGCTGGATCGGATTGCGGATCCGTCGCACGCCCGCGACCGCGCCCGCGGCGCGCGTGGCACCGTCCATCAGCGAGGCGTCGAGCTCGTTGCGCCCCTCGTGGGTGAACACCGCGCCACGGCCGGCGTTGAACGCCGGATCGTCCTCGAGCACGGTGACCGCCGCGACCACCGCATCGAGCGCCGGCCGCCCCTCGCGCAGCAAGGCGTGGCCGGTGCGCAGCGCCAGGGTCAACGCCGCGCGCGCCGACGCTTCTTCCTCGGGCGTCAGATTGCCGCGCACGACGCCGGCGCCGCCGTGGATCGCCAGCACCGGACCGGCGACAGCAGGGGCCGGGGCCGCGTCGGACGCGGCGGCCAGGGAGGGGGCGATGGCCGCGCTCGACAGCAGGAGGCAGGCGGACAGGGCAAGTGCGCGCATTGGGATTCCGGTGGTGTGACGAAACCCCGAGTGTAGGCGCGACACGCCGCCGGGACGTACCGAGCCGACATGCGACGCGGCGCGGCCCTCGCGCTCGGACGCGCCGCGACGCCAGAAGCGCCAAAGGCGCCCCGAAGGACGCCTTTGGCGAGATCGCCGCCGCGGACTCACATCGTGGAGTTCACACGCGAGAGCCCACGCAGCAGCGATCACACATTGAAGCGGAAGTGCATCACATCGCCATCCTTGACGATGTACTCCTTGCCTTCCAGGCGCCACTTGCCGGCCTCCTTGGCACCCGATTCGCCGCCGTAGCGGATGAAGTCGTCGTAGCCGACGACCTCGGCGCGGATGAAGCCTTTCTCGAAGTCGGTATGGATGACCGCCGCGGCCTGCGGCGCGGTCGCACCGATCTTCACCGTCCAGGCCCGCACTTCCTTGACGCCGGCAGTGAAGTAGGTCTGCAACGCCAGCAGGCCGTAGGCGGCGCGGATCACCCGGTTCAGGCCTGGCTCGTCGAGCCCGAGATCGGCCAGGAACGCATCACGGTCGGCGTCGTCGAGCTGCGACAGCTCCTCTTCGATCGCTGCCGACACCGGCACAACCTCGGCGCCCTCGCCCACCGCGCGCGCGCGCACCGCGTCGAGGTGCGGATTGTTCTCGAAGCCATCCTCGAGCACGTTGGCGATGTACAGCACCGGCTTGGCCGTGAGCAGGAACAGATCGCGGATCGCTGCGCGGTCGTCGTCCGACAGCTTGAGCGACCGTACCGGCTGACCGTCGGCCAGCCCCTTGTGCACGCGGCCGAGCACCTCGGCGCGGACCTTCGCCTCCTTGTCGCCGGTCTTGGCCGAACGCTCGGCGCGCTGCAGCGCGCGCTCGACCGAATCGAGATCGGCCAGCGCCAGTTCGGTATCGATCGTCTCGATGTCGGCGATCGGATCGACCTTGTTGTTGACGTGGATGACGTCCGGGTTCTCGAAGCAGCGCACGACGTGCGTGATCGCATCGACCTCGCGGATGTGCGACAGGAACTTGTTGCCCAGGCCCTCGCCGCTGGCCGCGCCGGCGACCAGCCCGGCGATGTCGACGAACTCGACCGCCGTTGGCAACACCTTCTGCGGCTTGACGATCGTCGCCAGCGCGTTCAGACGCAGATCCGGTACCGGCACGATGCCGACGTTCGGCTCGATCGTGCAGAACGGAAAGTTGGCCGCAGCGATACCCGCCTTGGTCAGCGCATTGAAGAGAGTCGACTTGCCGACGTTCGGCAGGCCGACGATGCCGCATTTGATGCCCATGGCGCGTCCGTGATTCGTGATTCGTAATTCGTGATTGGGGATTCGAACAAGCCGGCGCATGCCGCGACGAATCGCCAATCACCAATTACGGCTTCGCCGTATGCAGCCGCGTCATCGCGTCCATGACATTGCCCGCCAGCGCGAGCGGCAGCGCGTCGATCGCGTCGTCCACGGCGCGGCCGATCAGGATGTCGTCCTCGACGCTCGGTCGGCCCAGCACCCAGGGCGTGACCTTGTCGCGGTGGCCGGGATGGCCGATGCCGATGCGCAGGCGATGGAACCGACCGTGCCCCAGCAGCCGCATCGTGTCGCGCAGGCCGTTCTGGCCACCATGCCCGCCGTCGAACTTGAGCCGGGCCACACCGGGCGGCAGATCGAGTTCGTCATGGGCGATCAGCGTGCACTCGGGATCGATCTTCCAGAAGCGCTGCGCGGCCAGCACCGATTTGCCGCTCAGGTTCATGAAGGTCGCCGGCTTCAGCAGCCGCACGTCATGGCCGCCGATCCGCACCCGCGCGGTCTCGCCGAACAGCTTGGCATCGATGCCGAAGGCCTCGCCGGCACGTGCGGCGAGCTCGTCGACGACGCGGAACCCGGCGTTGTGCCGGGTCCGCGCGTACTCGGGACCGGGATTGCCCAGCCCCACGATCAATTGCAGACCGGTCGTCATTGCAACGCCGCCTGGACGCGCGCGCCGACGGGCGCACGCGTCCTGGACGGAATCACTCGTCCTTCGCGGCCTTGGTCGCCGGCACGTCGGCCGATGCGCCCTCGCCCTCTTCCGGCTCGGCTTCGACGCGACCGTGCTTGGCGACGACGACGGCCACATCGTGATCGGGACCCAGCGCCAGCTCGGGAATCTCCACACCCTTGGGCAGCTTCAGCGCCGAGAGGTGGATGATGTCGCCGACAGCCAGATCGGCCAGGTCGACCTCGATCGAGGACGGCAGGTCCTTGGGCAGGCAGGTCACGGTGACTTCGGTGAGCTCGTGCATGACGATCACGTCGGCCGCCTTGCCGGCCGGCGAGGTCTCCTCGTTGAGGAAGTGCAGCTGCACCGCCGTCTTGATCACCTCGTTGTCGTTCACGCGCTGGAAGTCCAGGTGCAGGATCTGCTGCTTGAACGGGTGACGCTGCATGTCGCGCAGCAGCACCTTCTGGACGTCGCCGTTGAGGCTCAGGTCGAGGATCGACGCGTAGAACCACTCGTGCTGGCTGGCGAGCCAGACATCGTTGTGGCTGAGCTTGATGCTCACCGGTGCGAGGTCGCCGCCGTAGACGACGGCAGGCACTTCACCGGCGTGACGGAGGCGGCGGCTCGCACCCTTCCCCTCGTCCTCGCGGCGCTGCACCTTGATTTCATGCGTGGTAGCCATGTTGGTGTTCACTTTTTCTAGGTTGGAACCGCCTCGCGGCGGTGATGCGTCTCGTCCGCGACCAGACGAGACGTTGCAGCAGGTCAGTCGACGTAGAGCGAACTGACCGACTCGCCGAACGCGATCCGGCGGATCGTCTCGGCGAGCAGTTCGGCGACGCTGAGCTGGCGGATGCGCGCGCAGTTGCGCGCAGCCTCCGACAGCGGAATGGTGTCGGTGACGACCATTTCGTCGAGTTGGGACTTGTTGATGTTGTCGATCGCAGCCCCCGACAGCACCGCGTGCGTGCAGTAGGCGACGACCTTGATGGCCCCCTGCGCCTTGAGCGCGGCGGCGGCGGCGCACAGCGTACCGGCGGTATCGACGATGTCGTCGACCAGCACGCAGGTCTTGCCCTGCACGTCGCCGATGATGTTCATCACCGTGGCGACGTTCGCACGCGGACGGCGCTTGTCGATGATCGCCAGCTCCGCATCGTCCAGGCGCTTGGCGATCGCGCGCGCGCGCACCACGCCCCCGACGTCCGGGGACACGACGATCAGGTTGTCGGTGCCGTGTGCGCGCCAGATGTCGGCCAGCAGCAACGGCGAGGCATAGACGTTGTCGACCGGGATGTCGAAAAACCCCTGGATCTGGTCGGCGTGCAGGTCGACCGTCAGCACGCGATCGGCGCCGGCAGCGGTGATGATGCGCGCGGCGACCTTGGCAGTGATCGGCACACGGCTCGAACGCAGCCGGCGGTCCTGGCGCGAGTAGCCGAAGTACGGAATCACCGCGGTGACGCTCGAGACCGATGCGCGCTTGAGCGCGTCGATGAGCACCAGCAGCTCCATCAGGTTCTCGGCCGAGGGTGCGCAGGTGGGCTGCAGGACGAACACGTCCTGGCGGCGCACGGTCTCCTCGATCTCGACCTGCACCTCGCCGTCGGAGAACGTGGACACCAGCG
Source organism: Luteimonas sp. TWI382 (assembly GCF_039674545.1). NCBI lineage: Bacteria > Pseudomonadati > Pseudomonadota > Gammaproteobacteria > Lysobacterales > Lysobacteraceae > Luteimonas > Luteimonas sp. TWI382. The sequence goes on along the minus strand of NZ_JBDJNS010000027.1, from coordinate 45,220 downwards.
CCCGCCCCTGGCGCACGCCCAACTCGCGACAGACGGACTTGGCGAGCGGGCGATTGGCGTTGCCCGAGAAGATCAGGAGATTGCGTTCTTCTTTCATGTCGGAGATTCCGCGTCGCTCTGACCGAGCGGATGGAAGGACCGCGCACGCACGCGCGCACGGGCATGGCAGGGGCGGCAGGATTCGAACCTGCGAATGCCGGGATCAAAACCCGGTGCCTTAACCACTTGGCGACGCCCCTATGGCGAACAGGACTGGAGATCGGGGATCAGGAATCGGGCAGGCACCAGGCCCTCCAGATCTCCAATCCCTAACTCCGGATCTCCATTTCCAGTGCGTCGAGCAGCGGCGAGCGGGCGGCACCGGCGACGACGCGGGTCTGAGCCCGCGATGCGACCTGCGCCTGGGCGGCCTCGGCGGATTCGCGGGTCGCGAATTCGACGAAGCAGCCGCTGCCCGTCCCGGTCAGGCGCGGCGTGCCGATCGTTGCGAGCGCAGCAAACACCGCCTCGACGGCAGGTTCGCGGCGCCGCAGGACCGGCTCGAACGCGTTGCCGAGCGATGCACCTGAAACGAAGTCGACCATTGTCGCGGGCTGGGCATTTCGCGTCAATTCAGGGGCCTGGAACAGACCCGCGGTGTTCACGTGCACGCCGGGGTCGGCGAGCAGATACCAGGCTGGCTCGAGCGCCACCGGCGTCAACGTCTCACCCACCCCCTCGGCCCAGGCATTGCGCCCGCGGACGAAGACCGGCACGTCGGCCCCCAGCGCCAGCCCCAGCGCGGCCAGCCGATCCTCGCCCAGACCGGTGTCCCACAGCCGGTCGAGCGCACGCAGCACAGTCGCTGCATCGGACGATCCGCCGCCCAGCCCTGCACCCGTGGGGATTTGCTTTTCGACGGCGATATCGACGCCTTGCGTGCAATTGGCCGCACGTTGTAGCGATCGCGCCGCGCGCACAACGAGATCATCGTCCTCCGACAGACCCGGGACCGAGGCACCGATCCGGCGGACCTGGCCATCGTCTCGCAGCCGCAGGCGCACCGTGTCGCCCCAGTCGAGCATCCGGAACACCGTCTGCAAGGCGTGGTAGCCGTCTGCGCGCCGGGCGGTGATCCGCAGGAACAGATTGAGCTTGGCCGGAGCCGGCCAACTGGACCAGCCGGCCTCGTCCCGCGGGGTCATGGCGTCACGGGCGCTGCCGGCGCGACGTCGGGAAGCGTCCAGGCATCGACCACCAGCCGCACCCGCGCAGTGCCGCGCGCGGCATTCACGCGGGTCGGCAGCGCCAGCGCCCCGGCAGTCTCGGGTTGCCATTCCAGGTAGTCGATCGTCCAGCCGTCCTGGTGCAGCCGTGCCAGCCGCCCCGCGGCGTCGTAGTCGACCTGGGCCTCGCCCGACAGTGCGGCGTCAGCGCGCGCGCCGGCCGCCCAGGCGGCCATTGCCGCCACCGGGATCTCGAAGCCGGTGGTCTCCCACAGCAGTTGCCCGACATCGGCACGTTCGTGCGGGCCGCCGTCCAGGCCGTCGATCCGCGCGCCTTCCGGCCCGCCCTGCAGTTGCCAGCTCTGGCGCGTGACCGGCGCACTGAGCACGACGCGATAGCGCGCGCCCTGCTGCTGCCACTCGATGCGGCCACTGCCGCCATCGCGACCGTTGGACATCGCGACGCGCCCGGCGAAGCCGAACTCGGACAGGGCGCGCACTGCCGCCTCACGCGCGGCGAGCCGGGCATCGGCCGCCGCCCGCGCGTCGGCGTCGAGCCGCACGACCTCGGCGGGCGGCCGGACCGGAACGCTGGTGCAGGCCGACAGCGCGACCATCGCCGCGAGCATCGCCATCCCACGCCAGCGCCTCATGCGCCGGTGACTTCCAGCGCACGCAGCAGCGACCGGTTCTCCGGGTCGATGGCGCGCGCCTCCTCGAAGTACTTGCGGGCCTCATCGCGGCGCCCCATCGCCCACAACACCTGGGCGATATGCGCAGCGACTTCCGCGTCCTTCATCATCGAATAGGCCCGGCGCAGCTCCACCAGCGCCTCGGCATTGCGTCCCAGCCGGTGCAGCACCCAGCCGTAGCTGTCGACGATCGCGGCGTTGTCGGGCTCGGCCACGCGCGCGCGGTCGATCAGTTCCAGCGCCTCGGTGTAACGGGTGGTGCGGTCGGCCAGCGTGTAACCCAGCGCATTGAGCGCGGCCACGTTCTCCGGCTCGGCCACCAGCAACCGGCGCAGGTCGGCCTCGGCGCGCGGAATGTCGTCTCGGCGCTCCCACATCAGGGCGCGTGCGTAAAGCAGGGCCGGGTCGTCGGGCATCGCCGACAGCCCGCGGTTGTAGGCATCGAGCTCGGCCGGATCGTCGGCCGACTGGCGCAGCTCGGCTTCCAGCAGGTAGGCGCTGCGGCGGAACTCGTCATCGGCAGCGCCGTCGGCCTGCAGCGCGCGCAAGCGCGCCCAGGCTTCGTCCCGGCGCCCCAACTCGTGCAATACCCGGGCGCCGCGCAGCCTGGCCTGGAAGCGTTCTTCGCCGCCCGGCACCGCGTCGTACCACTCCAGCGCCTGATCGTACTGTTCGAGGTACTCGGCCATCTGCCCCAGCAGCAGGCGCTGCGCGGGATTGGGCGCCAGCGCCACGGCCTTGACCTCCTCGTACAGCGCCCCCAGCCGCGTCTTGTCCTGGGCGCGGGCGAGCAGCGAGGCCCGCAGCACATAGGTGCGCCCGTCCTGCGGCCCGTTGGCCAGCGTGGCTTCGGCGGCGTCGAGATCGCCCATCGCCTCGTACTCGCTTGCGATCGCCAGACGCAGGTCAGGCGCGGCCAGCGCCGCCTCGGCCATCGCCGCCAGCGCCGCGCGGGCCTCGTCGGTACGACCGGATTCGCGTAGTTGGCTGGCCCGCAGCAGTGCGACCCGCGGCTCGCCAGGGAAGCGCGCGACGATGTTGTCGAGAACACGTTCGGTCAAGTCGGGACGATCGAGGCGCTGGGCCAAACCGCCGAACGCCATCCATGCCTGCAACTCATCGGGAATCGCGCCGTCGGCGACGATCCGCTCAAGCAACCGCGCCGCCTGCTGCGGGTCGCGGCCGCCGCCCGACAACACCGTGAAGGCATGGCGCCAGCCGGTGGGATCACCACTGCGCAACAAGGCTTCGAGCTGGCGTCGCGCAGCGCGGTCGCGCCCATTGCGCAGCGAGAGCGTCGCCTCGGCAGCCCGCATCGGCAGCGACTGAGGCGCATGACGACGCCACAGATCCAGCGCCTGACCCGCGCGACGGTCATCGCCAGCGAGCAGCGCGATGCGGGTCGCCCGCTCGGCCAGCCCGGCATCGCCATCCGAGTGGCGGGCTGCGTCCAGATACCAATTGGCGGCCTCGTCCAGACGCCCGGCCTGGACCGCGAACTCGCCGGCCAGCGTGGCGCCCAGCACGTCGCGCCTGAGCGGGTCGGCGGCCTCGGACGGGCGTTGCGCCTGTGCCACGCAGGCCAGGCCAAGCAACGGCACCAGCAGGGCCGCACGCAATCGGGCGACCGGAATGGAATCGAAAACGGGCATCTGGGGCAACCGGGCCGTAAAATGGGCGCTTCACCGGAAGCTTATCGCAAGCGCCTGAACGGGATGCGCCATCCCCGGAGAGCCCGCCAGCCCATGAGTCTGTACGCCCTCGGCATCAACCACCAGACCGCGCCGGTCGCCTTGCGCGAGCGTGTCGCGTTCTCCGGGGACGCGCTGCAGACGGCGCTGGCCGAACTCAAATCGCTGCCCCCGGTGCGCGAGGTCGCGCTGCTGTCGACCTGCAACCGCACCGAGCTCTACGCGGTGGCCGACGACGACGGCAGCGCGCTGGCCCACTGGCTGGGCGCCCATCCCGACCAGGACGGCGGCACTGGCGGCGGTTCGCTCGACGCCTATCTCTACCGCCATCGCGACGACGATGCGGTGCGCCACCTGTTCCGGGTCGCGACCGGGCTGGACTCACTGGTGCTCGGCGAGCCGCAGATCCTCGGCCAGGTCAAGCAGGCCTGGGCCACCGCACGCAGCGCCGGCACGCTGGGCGGCGAGCTCGACCGCGTGTTCCAGCATGCGTTCGTGACCGCCAAGCGCGCGCGCAGCGAAACCCGGATCGGCAACAGCCCGGTGTCGGTCGCCTCGCTCGCCGTGCGGCTGGCGCAGGAATCGTTCTCGCGGCCGTCCGATTCGGCGGTGTTGCTGGTCGGCGCCGGCGAGACCATCGAACTGGCGGCACGGCATCTGGCGCAGGCCAAGGTCAAACGGCTGCTGGTCGCCAACCGGACCTATGCCCACGCCCAGGAACTGGCGGCACGGCACGGCGGCATCGCGCTGCCGCTCGACGAGATCGATCGCCATCTGTTTCTGGCCGATATCGTGTTCTCGGCCACCGCAAGCCGCGAGCCGGTGCTGACCCGGCCGCAGGTCGCCGCCGCACTGGCCGCGCGCAAGCACCGCCCGATGCTGCTGATGGATCTCGCCGTGCCACGCGACATCGCACCCGATGTCGCCGATCTGCGCGACGTGTTCCTGTACACGGTCGACGACCTCGAACGCACGCTCGACGACAACCGGCGCAGCCGGCGCGAGGCCGCGAACGATGCCGAGGCGATCATCGACCTGCAGGTCAGCCGTTACGGCGAAACCCGTGCGGCGAGCGCGCGGCTGGCTCCGGTCAAGCGGCTGCGCGCGCACGGCGACGCGATCCGCAGCGATTCGCTGGCGCGCGCGCGCCAACAACTGGCAGCCGGGCAGCCCCCCGAGGCGGTGCTCGAGCTGCTTGCCCACACCCTGACCAACCGGCTGCTGCACCTGCCTACCGCCGCGCTGCGCGAAGCCGCGTTGCGCGGCGACGACGCACTGGCCGACAGCCTCGACCGGCTGCTGCCGCCTGCCCCCGCCCGGACCGATGCCGATGCTGCCGACCCTGCGCGCTAAGCTCGAGGCCCTGGCCGAGCGTCGCGACGAGGTCGAACGCCTGCTCTCCGATCCGGCCACGGTCGCCGACCAGGCCCGCTACCGTGCGCTGTCGCGCGAGTTCGCCCAGCTCGAACCGCTGTCGGTGGCGCTGGCGCAGGAACGGGCCGCCCATGCCGACCTTGCGGCTGCGCGCGCGATGCTCGACGACGCGGACCTGCGCGAACTCGCAGAAGAGGAGATCGCTGCGGCGACCGCGCGGCTCGAGGCGCTCGAGGCCGAACTGCTCGCGCTGCTGGTCCCTCGCGACGCCCGCGACGAGGGCGGCCTGTACCTGGAGATCCGCGCCGGCACCGGCGGCGACGAGGCCGCGATCTTCGCCGGCGATCTGTTCCGGATGTACCAGCGTTTCGCCGAGCGCAGCGGCTGGCGGGTCGAGGTCGAATCGGCCAGCCCCGGCGAGCACGGCGGTTTTCGCGAGATCGTTGCCAGCGTGGAGGGCGCCGGCGCCTACGCGCGGCTGAAGTTCGAGTCGGGCACCCACCGTGTGCAGCGCGTGCCCGAGACCGAATCGCAAGGGCGGATCCACACCTCGGCGGCAACCGTGGCGATCATTCCGATCGAGGACGAGGCCACCGATATCGTGCTCAACCCGGCCGACCTGAAGGTCGATACCTTCCGCTCCTCGGGCGCGGGTGGACAGCACGTCAACAAGACCGACTCGGCGATCCGCATCACCCACGTGCCCACCGGCACCGTGGTCGAGTCGCAGACCGAACGCAGCCAGCACGCCAACCGCGACAAGGCGATGAAGCGGCTGCGCGCGATGCTGGCCGAGGCCGAGGCCGAACGCCGCGCGGCCGCGACGGCGCAGATCCGCCGACTGCAGGTCGGCAGCGGCGACCGCAGCCAGCGCATCCGCACCTACAACTACCCGCAGGGCCGGATCACCGACCATCGGGTCGACGGCCTCACCCTCTACGACCTGCCCAACGTGCTCGAGGGCCAGCTCGAACCCCTCGTCGACCGCTTGTCGCAGGAACACCAGGCCGACGCGCTGGCGCAGCTGACCGCGCAGTGACAGCCCCCACCCGACGCCTCCGGCGTCGACCTCCCCCGCGCGCGGGGGAGGGGCGTAATGGGCGCCGCGCCGCAAGCCCCATGGACTGCAACCTTCCCCGCGCAGGCGGGGGGCCGCCAGGGTGTGCGCGGACCTGCATGCGTTTCGAGTCAACTCAAGCGCAGGCATCGCGACCATCCGTCACACCCGGCTGCGCGCCGGGCATGCGCATGCCGGTGGTAATCTGACTGCATGAGCGCACTGAACGAACGTATTCCGCTGTCCATCTGTGTGTTGACGGTCTCCGACACCCGCACCGCCGCCAACGACACCTCGGGCGACTACCTCGCCGACGCGCTGCGCAGCGATGGTCATCGTGTCGCCGAGCGCGCGTTGCTGCCCGACGACCGCTACGCGATGCGCGCGCTGGTCTCGCGCTGGATCGCCGATCCCGATGTCGACGGCATCCTGGTCACCGGCGGCACCGGCTTCACCGGCCGTGATTCGACGCCCGAGGCGCTGCTGCCGCTGCTCGACAAGGAGATGCCGGGCTTCGGCGAACTGTTCCGCGCGGTGTCGTTCGAGGAGATCGGCACTTCTTCGCTGCAGTCGCGCGCGTTCGCCGGTCTGGCGAACGCGACCTTCATCTTCGCCCTGCCCGGTTCGACCTCGGCCTGCACGACGGCCTGGGAGCGGATCATCCGCCACCAACTCGATTCGACCACCCGCCCCTGCAACCTGGCGACGATCCGCCCGCGTCTGAAGGAATGACGGCGCGCAGGCGCCGCGACTGCCGCTACGAGGCCTCGGCCAGCACCTGACGCACGAACGGCACGGTGAGCCGGCGCTGCGAGGCCAGCGAGGCCCGGTCGAGCCGGTCGAGCAGCGCGGTCAGCGCAGGCAGGTCGCGATCGACACGCCGCAGCAACCAGTCGATCGTCGCCGCATCCACCTGCAGACCGCGGCGTTCCGCACGCAGGCGCAGCAACGCGTGCCGGCCGGCGTCGTCGAGCGGGGTCAACACCACGCGGACGCTCTGGCCGAGGCGAGAACGCAGGTCGGGCAAGGTCAGCGCCAGCGCCTCGGGCGGCTGGTCGGCGGTGTAGAACACGCTGCGACCAGCATCATGCAGGCGATTGTGCAGGTCGAACAGCGCAACCTCGTCGTCGCGGTCCCCGGCGATCGCCTCCAGGCCGTCGACCGCGACCAGATCATGGCCCTGCAACGCCTCGGCGGCGGCGCGCACGCGCCCGGCCAGGCTGCGCAGTGGCAGGTAGACGGCGCTGCGTCCCAGTTGTTCGGCCTGCGCGCACAGCGCGATCGCCAGATGGGTCTTCCCGGTCCCCGCCGGACCGGCGACGTACAGCGCGCGGCGAACGCCGGCGAGTGCGAAATCGCGCAGCTGCGGCAGCAGCGCCGGATCGTCTGCGACGAACGTGTCCAGCCGCTGGTCCGGCGGATAGCGCAGCGCCAGCGGCAGTTGCGGCGATGGCGCACTCATCGCGTCGGATCGACCGGCTCGTCGTCGCGGCCGTCGCGGCTGTCGGCGGGCAGCACGATCGTGCGGCCCGACAACGCGATCGTCGGCTTGTCGCCCGCGTACAGCTTGCTCTGGGTATAGCGTTCGTGCGCATAGCGCAACAGCACGTTGGCCACCGCTGCCATCGGCAACGCCAGCAGCATGCCCAGGAACCCGAACAACTGGCCACCGGCCAGCACCGCGAAGATCACTGCGGCCGGATGCAGGCCGATCCGGTCGCCGACCAGGCGCGGGGTCAGCACATAGCTCTCGACGAGCTGGCCGATCGTGAACACCACGCCGATCAGGATCAGCAGCGTCCAGTCGAAGCCCTGGACCTGGACGATCGCGGCGATCAACGCCATCGCGATGCCGACGGTCGCGCCCAGGTACGGAATGAAACTGATCAGGCCTGCAATCATGCCGATCAGCAGGCCCAGGCGCAGGCCCACCAGCGACATGCCGACCGCGTAGATCGCCCCCTGCCCCAGCATCACCAGGAACTGGCCGCGCAGGAAGCCGCCGAGCGAGTCGCTGGTCTCGCGCGCCAGCCGGTTGGCGGTGCCGATGTGGTCGCGCGGCACCAGCGACGCGCAGCGCTCGACCAGCAGGTCCCAGTCGCGCATGAAGTAGAACGTCAGGATCGGCACCAGCACCAGGTTGATGACCACCGCCAACAGCGCGAAGCCCGAGCGCGACAGGTAGCCCAGCACCGCTGCGGCCACGCCACCGGCCTGCTGCCAGTGCTCGCGGATCAACTCGATCAGCCGATCGGTGTCGAGCCAGGCGACCACTTCGTAGCCGGTGCGCTGTTCGATCCACGGCAGCGCGGTGCCGATGATCCAGTCGCGATACGCCGGCAGGCTGTCGACCAGGGTCACGATCTGCCGCTCGATCATCGGCACCAGGATGATCAGCACCAGCGCCAACAACAGCGTCATCAGCGCGAAGACCAGCGAGACGGACAGCGTGCGCGAGTGGCCGCGGCGTTCGAGGCGGTCGACCAGCGGGTCGCCGAGCCAGCCCAGCAATGCGGCCAGCACGAACGGGGTGAGCACCGGGCCCAGTTGCCCGATCACCCAGGCGACCACAACCAGCGCCAGCCCCCACTGCAGGCGCCGGAGGAAACGCGCGATGTCGGCGGTCGCGGGATCGTGCTCGGTCATGGCGATCCTGGCGCGGTCAGCGCAGGTGGAAGGTGGGGGTCACGCCCTCGGGGGCGCCGTCGGCCTCGACCAGCACATTCTCGTCGGCCATGCGGCGAAACCCGCTCAGACCGGTCAGCAGGTCCAGCTGGACCTCCAGCCCGCGCGGGGTCGCGCGCACCGGGCGGATCGCACGGACCACCGACATGCGCTGCAACTGCGCCGACAAGCGGATGAAATCGGCGCTGCTGTTGATGCCGGTGAACAGGATCGCCTCGGTCGAGGGCGCGCCCGCCGGGCTGGCCTTGGCATAGCGGCGGGTCAGCGCGTCGGCGGCGCCATCGGCGCCAGTGGGCAGAATCCGCCGGGCGTCGTCGCCGGTTTCGCTCCAGCGCGCCAGCACGCGGCCGCCATCAACGAAGATCCAGTCGGCCTTCCAGCCGCTGCCGTCGCGGTAGAGCTTGCCGACCAGTTGCATCGGCGGGTTGTAGCGCGCCGAGATGCGGGCGATCGCGGCAGTGTCGCCGCGCCAGATCGCGCCGACGGCGGCCTGCTCGGCGGCGCTGCCGCCGGGCAGTCCCAACCGGTAGCCGCGTTCGATCGCGCGCTGGAGCACGGGCCGGGCGACGTTGTTCTGCTGCAGCCCGACCAGCCGCGGCCCGGAGCCGTCGTCGATCGCCAGCCACAGCACCGGCTTGGGCCGCGGGTCGGGCCACACCGGCAGGCCGAGCGCAGCGGCCACGCCGTCGACGTCCTCGGGGCGGAAGCGCACCACCAGGGTCGTGGTGAAGGTCGGCGAGCCGCGCGAGGACACGCCCTCGTCCTGGCGGTAGTCGTAGCCCTCCACGTACTGTTCTGCACGCCGCAGTTCCTGCGATACGCCCGGCCGCTGGGCGACCCCGCGGTCGCCCGACAGCTTGCCCAGCACCTGGGCCAGCGCGCGCGAAAAGCCCGCGGTGCGCTCGTTCTCGTTCTGGCTGCGCACCGGGATCTCGGCCGAGTACAGGCCGGTCCCTTCGGCGCGGTCGCCTTCCACGCGCTGTGCAGCCGCCTGGCCGGCGGCCAGCAGCAAGGCGGCCAGCAGCCACGCCATCATTCCCAACGAGCGCTTCGGGCGGTGCATCCGGTTGATCCTGGGTCGGGGGGACATCGACGCGGGATGGTGCCACAAACCGTGCGAGCGGTCCGTCGCGATCCATTCCCGCGCCAGCCGCGGCGAGCGGGCCGCGGCTGCTAGAATCCCCGGTCCTTTCCGCTTCGCGACGGCCGCCGTGACCGCCCCCACTCCCCTGACCTACCGCGATGCCGGCGTCGACATCGACGCGGGCAATGCACTCGTCGAACGCATCAAGCCGCTGGTCAAGCGCAGCTTCCGACCCGAGGTCATGGGTGGCCTGGGCGGATTCGGTGCGCTGTTCGACCTGTCGGGCAAGTACCGCGAGCCGGTGCTGGTCTCGGGCACCGACGGCGTGGGCACCAAGCTCAAGCTCGCCCAGCAGCTGGGCCGCCACGACACCATCGGCATCGACCTGGTCGCGATGTGCGTCAACGACGTGCTGGTGCAGGGCGCCGAACCGCTGTTCTTTCTCGACTACTTTGCCACCGGCAAGCTCGACATCGACACCACCGCCGCGGTCATCGGCGGCATTGCTCGCGGCTGCGAGCTGTCGGGCTGCGCGCTGATCGGCGGCGAGACCGCCGAGATGCCGGACATGTACGGCATTGGCGAATACGACCTGGCCGGCTTCACGGTCGGCGCGGTCGAGAAGTCGGAGCTGCGCGACGGCGGCAAGGTCCAGGCCGGCGATGTGCTGGTCGGCATCGCGTCCAGCGGCCCGCATTCGAACGGCTATTCGCTGATCCGCCGTATCTATGAGCGTGCGGGCAGCCCGGCCGATGTCGAGGTTGGCGGGGTGAAACTGGTCGATGCACTGATGGCGCCGACCACGCTGTACGTCAAGCCGGTGCTCGCGTTGCTGCGCGGGCCGCTCGGGCCGCAGTTGCACGCGATGGCGCACGTCACCGGCGGCGGCCTGACCGAGAACATCATCCGGGTGATTCCCGACGGCCTCGGCCTGACGATCGACGCCGCGTCCTGGCCGCTGCCGCCGGTGTTCGACTGGCTGCAGCGCGAAGGCGCGGTGGCCGACCACGAAATGTGGCGCACCTTCAACTGCGGCATCGGCTTCGTGCTGGTGGTGCCGGCCGACAGCGTCGGGGCGTTCGGCACCGCGCTCGACGGGCTGGGCCTGGCGCATTGGGCGATCGGCGAGGTCGTCGCGCACGGCGACGGCGAGCGCGTGCGCATCGGCTGAGCCGGCCGCATGCGCGCCGACCTCGACCACGCACCTTACGCGCCGCCCCGGGCGCCGGCGCCGACTGTGCCGGCATCGTCGCCGGCGCAGATCGACGGGCAACTGCGCACGCTGTCGGTGCTGCACCACGTCCTGGGGGCGCTGTCGCTGGCCGGGAGCCTGCCGTTGGTGGTGCTGCTGGTCTTCGGAATCGCCAATGAAGCGGCAGACGATTTCGCCGACCCTGCCGGGATCGGCATGATCGCTGTGGTCGGGGCCCTGGTTGTGGCCGCGCTGGCCGGTGGCGCGCTGTGCATCCGCGCCGGGCTCGACCTCGCCCGCCGCCGTCGCCACGGCCTGTGCGTGGCGGTCGCCGCGCTCGTGTGCTTGAACATCCCGCTCGGCACCGCGCTCGGGGTCTATGCGCTGCTCGTGCTCTCGCGCCCCGACGTGCGCGCCGCGTTCGCTGCCACGGGAACTGCACGATGACGCTGCGTATCGCGGTGCTCGCCTCGGGCCGGGGCAGCAATCTGCAAGCGATCCTCGACGCGGTGGCCGCCGGCACGCTCGACGCGACGGTCGCTGGCGTGTGGTCGGACCGCGGCGATGCCGGCGCACTGGATCGCGCACGCGCCGCGGGCGTGCCCGCGCAGGCCATACGCCCCCGCGATCACGCCGACCGCCGCGCCCACGACGCCGCGCTGTTCTCGGCGATCGACGTCGCCGCGCCCGACCTGATCGTCTGCGCCGGTTACATGCGCCTGATCGGCGCGGCGGCCGTCGCGGGGCGCGCGGGCGGGATGATCAACATCCACCCCTCGCTGCTGCCGGCCTTCAAGGGCCTGCACACGCATCGCCAGGCACTGGCGGCCGGGGTCGACGAACACGGGGCCAGCGTGCATTTCGTGACCGCCGACCTCGACGGGGGGCCGGTGATCGCGCAGGCGCGCGTCCCGGTACACCCCGGCGACGACGAGGCCACGCTCGCCCAGCGGGTGCTGGCGCGCGAGCACCCGCTGTTGTTGGAAACGCTGCGCTGGATCGCCGCCGGGCGGGTCCGGCTGAACGCGGCCGGCGCGGTGCAGATCGACGGCCGGGATGCGGCGGCGCCGCTTCAGCTGGCAGCCAACCAGCGCTTTTCATGATGGTGGGATGCGCCCTCTCCTTGCCCTCGTTGCCGGCCTGCTGATCGCCTGGATACCCGTTGGGCACGCGGCACCGCTGCAGCCGTTCGTCGCGACCTACGAGGCCTGGTACCAAGGCCGCCAGGCGGGCGCTGCGACCATGCGCCTGCAGCCCGACGGACCGAATTGGCGGGTCGACTTAAGCATCCGCGGCAACCGCGGGTTCGCCGGCATCCTCGGGCTGAACGTCGAACAGGGCACCCGCTTCGACCTCGTCGGCGAGACCTTCCGCCCGCTGACCCAGCACACGCTGCGCAAGGCAGCGGTGCTGTTCAACCGTCGCACCGAAGGCGTCTACGACTGGACACGCGGTGTGGCGACCTGGACCGGTGACATCAGCAAGCGCCGCCGTGCCCCGGTGCCGCTGCAGCCCGGCGACATGAGCGCGCTGCTGATCAACCTGGCGCTCGTCCGCGATGCCGCCCCCGGCGCTGCGCTGCAGTACCGTTTCGTCGACGGCGGCCGCGCACGCGACTATGCCTACCTCACCGCGCCCGAGCCCGAGATCGTCCAGGTCGCCGACGTCAGTTACTCGGCGTTGCGGGTTTCACGGACCAACGGCGGCAATGACGAGATGATCGTCTGGATCGCCGATGGCGTTCCCACCCCCATCCGCATCCTGCAACGCGAAGACGGCGAGGACGCGATCGACCTGCGTCTCGTTGAATACCAAGGAGCCCCCTGAATGCCTCAGACGACCCGCCGCCCCCGCCTGCTCGCCGCCTGCGGCGCCGCCCTGCTGTCGCTCGCCGCGCTGCCGGCGCTGGCGCTCGAGCCCTTCACCGCGACCTACCAGACGACCTTCATGGGTTTGCGCGCGCAGGCCGATATGAAGCTCGCCCGCGAAGGCAGCGACCGCTGGAAGTACAGCCTCAATGTCGCAGGTGCCGGCGCCCGGCTCGAGCAGAGCACGGTGTTCGAGGCCAATGGCGAGCAATGGCGGCCGATCAGCAGCACCGATTCCCAGCGTGGCGAGTCGGGCCTGGCGGCGATGCTGGTCAAGCGCCGCGCCGTCAACGCGACCTACGACTGGAACGCCGGCGAGGCGCGCTGGCGCGGCGACGTCAAGGACGACCAGGGCGGTCCGGTGAAGCTGCAGCCCGGCGACCTGGACGGCATGCTGATGAACCTGGTGCTGGTGCGCGACGTGCAGGCCGGCCGTTCACCGCTGCGCTATCGCTTAGTCGAGGACGGCCGCAGCAAGCGTCAGGTGTTCGAGCGCCAGGGGACCGAGGCGGTCACCGTCGGCGGCCGGACGCTGCAAGCGACCAAGGTGGTGCGCACCGACGGGCGACGCGAGATCGTGGCCTGGATCGTCGACGACCTGCCGGTCCCGGCCCGGCTGCTGCAGCGCCGCGACGGCAGCGACCATATCGACATGCGCCTGCAGTCGGTGAACTGAGCGCCGCTGACGACAGGACGAACAAGGCCCCGCATTGCGGGGCCTTCTCTATTGGCGTGATGACGGCGGATCGCCCGGACCAAAACCGGGGTCAGCGTGGGGTTTCGCCTCGCGAAATCGCACTCTGACTCCTTGCTACGGCGCGGCGGGCGTGGTCCGGCACTCGACGCGGATCGACTCGCCCGAGCCGCGCCGTCGGTAATCGACGCAACTGCGCGCACCGTCGGTCGTGCGCACGGCGACGATCGTGAAGAAGCCCTGCAACACCTCGCTGCGGGTCAGTTCGCCATCCTCGTTCCAGTCCATGTCCTTGAACTCGATGCCGCTCAGGGCTGCCGCGCCGGTGTAGCGCATCCAGCCCAGCGCCAGCAACACCACGGCGAGCGTCGCAAACAGCGCCACCCGCCGGCTCGACATGCGACCGCGGAACGCCATCGTCAGCGCACCCGCCGGATGTTCGCGCCGAGGCCGCCGAGCTTGCGCTCGATGTGCTCGTAGCCGCGGTCGAGGTGGTAGATGCGGTCGATCGTGGTGTCGCCCTCGGCGACCAGGCCGGCAAGGATCAGCGACGCCGAAGCGCGTAGATCGGTCGCCATCACCGGCGCACCGCTCAGGCGCTCGACCCCGGTGACCGAAGCCCGCGGCCCGTCGATGTCGATCTCCGCGCCCAGTCGCATCAATTCATTGACGTGCATGAAACGGTTTTCGAAGATCGTCTCGTCGATCGTGCCGCGGCCCTCGGCGATGCAGTTGAGCGCCATGAACTGGGCCTGCATGTCGGTCGGGAACCCGGGATGCGGCGCGGTGACGATGTCGACCGCGCGCGGGCGGCGGCCGTGCATGTCGAGCGTGATGCGATCGCCGTCGATGGTCACCTCGGCGCCGGCCTGGCGCAGCTTGTCGAGCACCGCGCCGAGCGTATCGGGACGCGCGGACGTGGCGGTCACCCGCCCACCGGTCATCGCCGCGGCGACCAGGAAGGTGCCGGTCTCGATGCGGTCGGCGACGACCGCGTGCTGCGCCCCGTGCAGCGTCTCCACGCCGCGGACCTCGATCCGCGAGGTGCCGGCGCCACGGATGTCGGCGCCCATCGCGACCAGGCACTGCGCCAGATCGACGATCTCCGGTTCGCGCGCGGCGTTGTCGATCACCGTGTCGCCATCGGCCAGCGTGGCGGCCATCAGCACATTCTCGGTCGCGCCGACGCTGATCGTCTCGAACGCCACGTGCCCGCCGCGCAGGCGCTGCGCCCGGGCGCGGATGAAGCCGTGCTCGACGGTGATCGTCGCCCCCAGCGCCTCGAGCGCCTTGATGTGCAGATCCACCGGCCGGGCGCCGATCGCGCAGCCGCCGGGCAGCGCCACTTCGGCCGCGCCAAAGCGCGCGAGCAGCGGGCCCAACACCAGGACCGAGGCGCGCATCGTGCGCACCAGTTCGTACGGCGCGACATGGCTGTGCACGCCGCGCGGATCGACGATCACCCGCGCGCCGTCGACGTCGTGCTCGACGCCGGCGCCGAGGCCGGCCAGCAGCTTGGCGGTGGTCAGCACGTCGTGCAGATGCGGGACATTGCCGATCTCGACCGGCGCGTCGGCCAGCAGCGTCGCGCACAGGATCGGCAGCACCGCGTTCTTGGCGCCGGAGATGCGGACCTCGCCCTGCAGCGTGGCGCCGCCGGAGACGATGATGCTGTCCATCAGCCCTGCCCCGTCTGCCGCGCGTGCTCGTCGGGGGTCAGCGTGCGCAGCGCGAGCGCATGGATCTCGCCGCCCATGCGCGTGCCGAGCGTGGCATACACCATGCGATGGCGAGCCAGCGGCAGCTTGCCGGCGAACGCGGGCGAGACGACCAGCGCTTCGAAATGGACGCCGTCGGCGCCCTCGACGTGCACATGGGCGTCGGGCATGCCCTGCTGGATGAGTGCGGTGATGGTGCGGGTATCCAAGTCTTCGATCCTGTGGGCGCCGCAGGACGGGGCCGGGCGCCGCCTCGCGTGAAGCGGGGATGAGCCGTCTTCGACGCCGCCGACGGTCGCGGGGCATTCACGCCGGGAAGCGCATAAAATGAATGGCTTAGCCTAACGGAAAAGACCCTTGCCGGATACGTTCGACGACGCGGCCCAGGCCGTCTCCGCCCGCCCCGCCACGCCCACGGCGGCGTTCGCCGACAGCGGTCGCCAAGTGTTCGAGGTCGAGGTCCAGGGCCTGCACGCGGTGGCCGCCCGCCTCGACGGCGCCTTCGCCGCAGCCTGCGCGCGCATCCTCGAGTGCCGCGGGCGGGTGGTGTGCACCGGCATGGGCAAGTCCGGCCATGTCGCCCGCAAGATCGCCGCGACCCTGGCCTCGACCGGCACCCCGGCGTTCTACGTGCATCCGGGCGAGGCCGGGCACGGGGACCTGGGCATGATCACCGACGCCGACGTGGTGTTGGCGCTGTCGTACTCGGGCGAATCGGACGAGATCCTGATGCTGCTGCCGGTGCTCAAGCGCCAGGGCAACGGCCTGATCGCGATGACCGGCCGCCCGGCATCGACGTTGGCCACGGCCGCCGACATCCATCTCGACATCAGCGTGCCGGCCGAGGCCTGCCCACTGGCGCTGGCGCCGACCAGCAGCACGACCGCCTCGCTGGTCATGGGCGATGCGCTGGCGGTGGCGCTGCTGGACGCGCGCGGCTTCACCGCCGACGACTTCGCTCGCTCCCACCCGGCCGGCGCGCTCGGCCGGCGCCTGCTGCTGCACATCCGCGACGTCATGCACGGCGGCGACGAGGTGCCCGCCGTGCGCGCGGACGCTTCGCTGGCCGATGCGCTGATGGAGATGAGCCGCAAGCGGCTGGGCATGACCGTCGTCGTGGACGAGGCCCAGCGGCTGATCGGCCTGTACACCGACGGCGACCTGCGGCGCACGCTCACCGACCCGGGCATCGATGTGCGCGATGCCCGTATCGCCGACGTCATGACCCGCGACCCGATCGCGATCGACGCCGACGCGCTGGCGGTGGAAGCCGCGCGGCTGATGGAGACGCGCAAGATCACGATGCTGCCGGTGCTCGACGCCGGGCGCCGGGTCGTGGGCGCGCTCAATATTCAGGACCTGTTGCGCGCCCGCGTGGTGTAACCCCACTCTCCATTCATGGACAGAACGATACCGATGCCCGCCTCCCTGTTCGACCACGTGCCGCCCGATGTGCTCGCGCGCGCGGCGCGCGTGCGCCTGGCGTGCTTCGACGTCGACGGCACGCTGACCGACGGCGGGCTCGGCTTCGACAGTGACGGACGGGAGATCAAGACCTTCCACGTCCACGACGGCCAGGGCCTGGTGCTGCTGCGCAAGGCCGGCATCACGGTGGCAATGGTCACTGCGCGTCCCGGCGGCATCGTCGAGCGCCGCGCCGCCGACCTGGGCGTGCAGGCGCACGTGCATGTCGCCGACAAGCGGGCCCGGGTCATTGCGCTGTGCGCCGAGCTCGGCCTGGATGACGACCAGGTCGCGTTCATGGGCGACGACCTGGCCGACGTCGGCGCGATGCGCGAAGCGGGCCTGGCGGTGGCACCCGCCGACGCGAACGCCTGCGCCGTCTCGGCGGCGCACTGGTGCACGCGTGCGCCCGGCGGACGCGGTGCAGGCCGCGAGCTGTGCGACCTGATCCTGCATGCGCAGGGTCGCCTGGCGACGATCCACGCCGACGGGCGGGTCTCGTGAACTGGCGCCTGGGACTCACCCTGTTGCTGCTCACCGGCGCGCTGATATCGGGCTGGTCGGCCTGGCGCCAGAAGGACCGGTTGACCATCGACGGCCCCGCGGACACCCGCACCGACTATCTGCTGCGCGATTTCGACCTCGTCGCGCTCGACAGCGACGGCCGCGAAGCGTTCGCGGTGCAGGCGCCGCAACTGCAGCAGACTCCGGGCGCGCGCACGCTGGAACTGGTCACTCCGGTGTTCAACATTCCTGCCGAGTCCGGCGGCCACTGGCAGGTGCGCTCCAAGACCGGCTGGGTGTCCGACGACAACGAACTGGTGCGTCTGCGCGGCGAGGTCACCGCGACCAGCCCCGACGGCGCGCCGCGCCCCACGACGATGCGCACCGAGGCGCTCGATGTGTTCCCGCAACGCAACCAGGCGGCCTCCGACGCGCTCGTGGACGTGGTCCAGCCCGGCTCTACAATGCAAGGCACGGGCATGCGCGCCGATCTTACGTCGGGGCGGATCGAACTCCTTTCCCAGGTCAAATTCCGCAATGAACCCAACTCCCGCCGCTAGCCTGCTCCTCGTCCTGGCACTCGTGCCCGGCACCGTCCTGGCCAAGGCAGCCGACCGCAACCAGACGCTGTCGGTCGACGCCGGCGGCAGCGACTGCTCGGTCAGCAACGAGCAGCTGCCCTGCCTGTTCACCAACGGCGTGACGATCAGCCAGGGCACGCTCGAGATCCAGGCCAGCCGCGCCGATGTGCGCCGCCGTGGGGGCGAGTTCCAGCGCGTGATCCTGACAGGCGGGCCGGTCAAGATGAAGCAGCAGATGGACGATGGCGGCTGGGTCGACGCCACCGCCGCCCAGGCCGACTACAACATGCCCAACGACACGGTGGTGCTGACCGGCAATGCGGTCGTCAACCAGCCCGGCCGCGGCCGCATGGAAGGCGAGCGCATCGTCTACAACATGTCCACCGGTCAGGTGCAGGGGGGCGGCGACGGCCAGGGCCGCGTGCGCATGCAGTTCGAGCCACGCAACCGCCAGCCGGCGCAGCCGCCCGCCACGCCCGCCGCACAGCCTGCGTCCCGGTCGACGCCGGAAGGCGGCCGCTGATGCTCGTCGCCGAGGGGTTGCGCAAGCGCTACAAGCAGCGCGAGGTCGTCAAGGAGTTCGGGCTGACGCTCGAAGCGGGCGAGGTCGTCGGCCTGCTCGGCCCCAACGGCGCCGGCAAGACCACGTGTTTCTACATGATCGTCGGCCTGGTGCCGGCCGATGCCGGCCGCATCGTGCTCGACGGCCACGACATCACCGCCGAGCCGATGTACACCCGGGCCAAGCGCGGCGTCGGCTACCTGCCGCAGGAACCCTCGGTGTTCCGCAAGCTCAGCGTGGCCGACAACATCATGCTGGTGCTCGAACTGCGCGAAGACCTCGACAAGCCGGGCCGCGACAAGGCGCTGGCCGATCTGATGGACGAGTTGCAGATCAGCCACGTCGCCGACCAGACCGGCGCCAGCCTGTCGGGCGGCGAGCGCCGCCGGGTGGAGATCGCACGCGCGCTCGCTGCCAATCCCCGGATGATCCTGCTCGACGAGCCGTTCGCCGGCGTCGATCCGATCTCCGTCGGCGAGATCCAGCGCATCGTCACCCATCTCAAGGAACGCGGTATCGGCGTGCTGATCACCGACCACAATGTCCGCGAGACCTTGGGAATCTGCGACCGCGCGTATATCCTCAGCGATGGCGGCGTGCTCGCGCAGGGAGCGCCCGAGGCGCTGTTGGCCGATCCGGACGTGCGCCGCGTTTACCTTGGAGATTCCTTCCGTCTGTAACGTGCTCGCGTATCCGGCCATGGAGATCCGGGGACGATGAAGCCACGGTTGCAGACATCGCAGGGGCAGCACCTGGTTCTGACGCCGCAGTTGCGTCAGGCGCTGCATCTGCTGCAGCTCTCGGCGGTGGAACTGGAGACCGAGATCGCGGCGGCGGTGGAGAGCAACCCGTTGCTCGACTGGGATGACGCGCCGACCCCGGACAGCTCTGCCGGCGAGCACGGCGGCTCAGCCGCCAGCGACGACACGCCCGACACGCAGAATTCGACGCACGACGAGACTGCAGCATCCGACTGGGACAGCGACGATGGCTGGCGGGCGTCCGGCGGGCAGCGGGGCGACGCTGACAGCGACAGCGATGGCGATCCCGCCGATCGCATCGTCCAGTCCGAAGACCTGCGCGACCACCTGTCCTGGCAGTGGCACCTGAGCCCGGTCTCGCCGCGGGACCGCAACATCGGCATCGCCCTGATCGATGCGATCGACGACGATGGCTACCTGCGCGAAACACTCGCGGGCATCGCCGAGGCACTGCTGCCCGAGACCCGCGCCACCGAGGCGGAGATCGCTGCGGTGCTGTGCCGGATCCAGCGCTTCGATCCGCCCGGCGTTGGCGCGCGCGACCTGGGCGAGTGCTTGCGGCTGCAGCTCGAGGCGCTGCCCGCCGACACGCCCGGACGCACCCTCGCGCTGCAGGCGGCGACCACGCATATCGAGCGACTGCCCAGACTCGGCCCGCAGGGCCTGGCCGACGCGCTGGGCCACACGCTCGAGCAGGCACAGACCGCCTTGCAGCTGCTGCGCAGCCTCGACCCGCGGCCCGGCGCGCGGATCGGCGGCGTGCCGCACGACAACTACGTCACCCCCGACTGCGTGATCAGCCGCCACAGCGGCGTCTGGCGCGTGACGCTGGCTGGCCGTCAGCATTCGCGACTGACGATCCACCGCGGCTACGAGCGCATGATCGAGCACGCCTGCAGCAGCGACGCGGGCTATCTGCGCGGGCGCCTGCAGGAGGCGCGCTGGTTGCTGCGCAATCTCCAGGCGCGTGGCGACACCCTGCTCAAGGTCGTGCGCTGTCTGGTGCGCCAGCAGTCGGGGTTCCTGGAGTTCGGCGAACGCGCGTTGCGGCCGCTGACCTTGCGCGAGGTCGCCGATGAGATCGGCCTGCACGAGTCGACCGTCTCGCGCGCAGTCGCGCGCAAATACGTGCACACCCCGCGCGGCACCCTGCCGCTGAAGGCGTTCTTTGCATCGGGCATCGGCACCGAAGGCGGCGGCGAAGCCTCGAGCACCGCGATCCAGCAGATGATCCGTGGCCTGATCGACGCCGAAGATCCGCGCAAGCCGTTGTCGGATGCGCGTCTGGCCGACTCGCTCAAGGCCGCCGGGGTGCCGGTCGCACGCCGCACCGTGGCCAAGTATCGCGAGGCGATGCAGATCGCCTCGTCCCACGAGCGTGTTCGCATCGCCTGAACTTCCCGCCCCGCACGATGGTCTCTAAGGGTGCGACCGGTGGCCGCTTGTCAGCCACGCCGGCCGCGCTACTCTGAACCCGGACCGCCGCGACATGCGCCGACGGTCCGTTTCCTACCTTGAAGGAGGTTGCCGATGCACGTCGAGACCCATGGCCATCAGATCGAAGTGACGCCCGCGCTGCGCGAGTACGTGGAGACCAAGCTGCAGAAGCTCTCCCGGCATTTCGACGGCCCGCTCGAGGTCCGCGTCCAGCTCAGCCTGGAAAAGCCCGATCACAAGGCCGAGGCGACGCTGACGATCGCCGGCAAGACCCAGCACGTCGATGCCAGCGCGGTCGACATGTACGCCGCGATCGACCTGCTGACCGACAAGCTCGACCGGATCGTCGTCAAGCATCGCAAGAAGATCGTCGACCACCATCGCGGCGAGAATCCCGCACGCGACGGCACGTTCGGCTGATCGCAGCCCTGGCCGGCCGCTGCGATGCGGCCGGCCAGCACCGCGGACCCACGACGCCGCCCTGTACCGCCCTCTCCCAGGCCGCAAGCGAACTGCCCGCCGCGGCGCGGACCGCGCGCGGCGGCGGCCCGGCGTCGAATCGGGCTAGACTGCTGGCCCCACGCCCGTCCTCGAGCCCGCTCGGCATGCCTCTTTCCGATCTGCTCTCGGCCGACCGCATCGTGATGCTGGTTGCGCCCGGTTCCCGCGACGCTGTGCTCGATTCGGCTGCGCGTCTGCTGTCCGGCAATTCGCCGACCATGACTCCGCTGCTCGGCCGCGCGCTGCGTGAACGCGAGCAGTTGGGCAGCACTGGCATCGGACGCGGCGTCGCCATTCCTCATGCACGCAGCGGCGCATTCCACGAGCCGCGCGCGGCGTTCCTGCGGCTATCGTCGCCGGTCGACTTCGGCGCCGCGGACGGTGAGTCGGTCGACCTGGTGTTCGCGATGTGCGTGCCCGAGCATCTGGTCGAGCAGCACCTGCAGTTTCTCTCGGGCCTGGTCGAGCGCTTCTCCGATGGCACCTTCCGCGACGCGCTGCGCGGTGCCCGCGACCGCCATGCGCTGCAGGCGCTGCTGCTCGACGACGTCGGGCAATCCACCGCAGCCGACGCATGAACGCGACCATCGAAGCGCAGGAGCTGTTCGCCCAGTTGCACGATCGGCTGGGGCTGCGCTGGCTGGCCGGCCAGCATGGCGCGCAGCGCTCGCTCGAGGCGGTGGAGACGATCGCCCGCCGCCCGTCGCTCGCCGGCTACCTCAACATCATCTATCCCAACAAGGTGCAGATCCTGGGCACCGAGGAACTGGCCTGGCTCGACGGGCTGGATTCGCGGCTGCGCTGGGAGACCATCGAGCGCATCGTCCAGTACCGGCCGCTGGCGCTGGTCATCAGCAAGGACCAGCCCTGTCCCGAAGACCTGCGCGAGGCGGCCGAAGAATCGCAGACGCCGCTGTGGAGCTCGCCCAACCGTGGCCACGAATTGCTGAACCTGCTGCAGTACCACCTGGCGCGCGTGCTCGCGCCCAGGATCACGCTGCACGGCGTCTTCATGGAGATCTACTCGATCGGCGTGCTGATCACCGGCGAATCGGGCTCGGGCAAGAGCGAACTGGCGCTCGAGCTGATCACCCGCGGACACCGCCTGGTCGCCGACGACGCGCCCGAGTTCACCCAGATCGCACCCGACGTGCTCGACGGCACCTGCCCCGAGCTGCTGCAGGACCTGCTGGAACTGCGCGGCCTGGGCGTGCTCAACATCCGCGAGATGTTCGGCGACACCGCGGTCAAGCGGAACAAGTATCTGCGGCTGATCGTGCATCTGAGCCGGCCCAATGCCGACCCCTTGGCCGGCGACGGCGACGGCATGGTGCGCTTGACTGGCGATCTGGGCATCCGCCGCGTGCTCGACCTGGACGTGCCCCTGATCACGCTGCCGGTCATGCCGGGCCGTAACCTGGCGGTGCTCGCCGAAGCCGCGACCCGCACGCATGTACTGCGCACCAAGGGCCTGGACCCGGCAGCGGCGTTCCTGGCCCGGCATTCGCAGTTTCTCGAGCGAGGCGCGCCATGACCGACGCCCCGCTGCTGTATGTGGTCAGCGGCCTGTCGGGGGCCGGCAAGTCGGTCGCGCTGCGCACGCTCGAGGACCTGGACTTCTACTGCGTCGACAACCTGCCGGCCGGCATGCTGGCCGAGTTCGTCGGCAACGTGACCCGCGCCGACGAGCCGCCGCGTCGGCTCGCGGTCGGCATCGACGTGCGCAACCGGCACACCGACCTGTCGCGGATCCCGACCTGGCTGGCCGAGGTCGGCCGCATGGGCCTGGACCCGCGCCTGGTGTTCTTCGAGACCGGCGACGAGATCCT
The DNA here is from genome assembly GCF_039674545.1 of Luteimonas sp. TWI382. Taxonomy (NCBI): domain Bacteria; kingdom Pseudomonadati; phylum Pseudomonadota; class Gammaproteobacteria; order Lysobacterales; family Lysobacteraceae; genus Luteimonas; species Luteimonas sp. TWI382. The sequence goes on along the minus strand of NZ_JBDJNS010000027.1, from coordinate 22,321 downwards.
GCTGCGCCGCTATGCCGACACCCGCCGCCGCCATCCGCTCAGCCGCGTCGGCGTGTCGCTGGCCGACGCGATCGCGCTCGAGCGCACCTTGCTGCGCCCGCTGCGCGCGCTGGCCGATACGGTGATCGACACCAGCGACCTCAATGTCCACCAGTTGCGCCGGCGCGTGGTCACCGAGCTGCAACTCGCCGACGACGACGCGCTGTCGTTGCTGTTCGAATCCTTCGCCTACCGGCGCGGCGTGCCGCCCGATGCCGATTTCGTGTTCGACGCGCGCGCGCTGCCCAACCCGCATTGGGATCCGCGCCTGCGGCCGCTGTCGGGACGCGATGTGGATGTGCGGACCTGGTTCGAGGCCCATGCCGAGGTCGGCGAGTTCGCGACCCAGGTCACGCAGTTCCTCGACACCTGGCTGCCGCGCATGCGCAGTGCCACGCGCAGCTATGTCACCGTCGCGTTCGGGTGCAGCGGCGGCCGGCACCGTTCGGTCTACCTGGCCGAGGCGCTCGCGCGCCATGCCCGCGAGACCGGTTGGCCGGACGTGGCGACCTGGCACCGCGAGCTCGACTGAGCGCTGTCGCCCGACCCAGCGCATGCGGCGCAAGCGGCCGCGCGGCGGGCGCGGACGCTGCATCACGGCCGCGACGCTTCCGGGCGGTCCCCTCGCTCTGGTAACGTCCACGCATGGCCGTCGGCGTACTCCTCTTGACCCACGAAGGCATCGGCACGGCGATGCATGCCGTGGCCGTGCGCCTGTTGACGCAACTGCCGCTGCGCACCGCGGTGTTCGAGGTGCCCTTCGACGAAGCGCTCGAGGTGTCGCTGCCCAAGGCCAGCGCGGCGATGCGCACGGTGGACGATGGCGACGGCGTGCTGATCCTCACCGACCTCTACGGCGCCAGCCCCAGCAACGTCGCCGCGCAGCTCGCGCGGCTCGGCACCCCGGCCCGGCGCATTTCCGCGCTCAGCCTGCCGATGCTGCTGCGGGTGATGAATTATCCTGAGCAGGCGCTCGACACCTTGCCGGCCACCGCCGCGGCGGGCGCCCGCAACGGCGTCGTGCTCGACGACGCCTGACGCGCCCCCCATCTCCCGCTTCCAGGACAGGCCCCACCCCCGATGATCGAACGTGAACTGCTCGTCGCCAACAAGCTCGGCCTGCATGCGCGCGCCACCGCCAAGCTGGTGCAGGTGCTGTCGGGCTTCCGCTGCAATGCGACGCTGCTCGCCAAGGGCCGCGAGGTCAACGCCAAGAGCATCATGGGGGTGATGCTGCTGGCCGCCGGTCACGGCACCCGGGTGGTGCTGCGGCTCGATGGCGATGACGAGGCCGCCGCCATGGACGCGGCCGCCGCGCTGTTCGAACGCCGGTTCGACGAGGAAGGATGATGGATACCCCGCTGGCCGCGCGCGCGACCTGCCGTCCGGTAGCGGGCGAGCGCGCCTGATGCGACAGTCGCTGCACGGGCACGGCGCCTCGCGCGGGAACGCGCTGGGACGTGCGCGCGTGCGCGAGCCGCATGCGCTCGAGGTCGCCGAAGAGCGGATCGGCCCCGAGCAGGCGCCGGACGAGCTGGCGCGGCTGCATGCCGCGATCGCCCAGGTGCGTGGTGAGATCCGCATCATGCGCGACCAGTTGCACGGCGCGCTGGCCCACGAAGTCGGCGAGTTCCTCGATCTGCACACGCTGCTGCTCGACGATCCCGAGCTGTTGCAGGGCCTGGACGAGCTCGTCGGCACCGGGCTCTATGGCGCCGACTACGCCCTGCGGTTGCAGCGCGACCGCCTGGCCGCGGTGTTCGAGGGCATGGACGATGCCTACTTCCGCAGCCGCATCGAGGACATCGACCACGTCATCGGACGGGTCCACGCCGCATTGCATGCGCACGAGGCCGAGCTGCAGGGCGTGGCCGGCGAGATCCTGGTCACCGATGCCATCGCGCCATCGGAGGTCGGCCGGCTGCAGGCCCAGGGCGTGCTGGCCATCGTCACCTCGACCGGCAGTACGCTGTCGCATTCGGCGATCCTCGCCCGCAGCCTGCAGTTGCCGCTCATCGTCAACGCGCCGCAGGCGCTGGCCCAGATCAACGATGGCGCGGTGCTGGTCGTCGATGGTGCCACCGGCGAGATCGTCGTCGAGCCCAATGCCGAGGACCTGCGCGCCTATCGCGCGCGGGTGCGCGAAGAGAAGCGCGAGCGCAAGCAGTTGCGCCGACTGCGTCGCGAGCCGAGCAAGACGCTCGACGGCGTCGACATGAAGCTGTGGGCCAATGCCGAATCGCGCGAAGACGTCGCCGAGGCGCATGCGCTCGGCGTGGCCGGCGTCGGCCTCTACCGCACCGAATTCCTGTTCCTGCAGAGCCGCGAGATCCCCGACGAGCACGCGCAGTTCCGTGCCTACCGCGATCTGGTGCTGGGCATGACCGGCCGCACGGTCACGATCCGCACCCTCGACATCGGCGCCGACAAGGCCGACGACACCGGCCTGGCTCTGCGTCACGAGCCCAATCCCGCACTGGGGCTGCGCGGGGTGCGGCTGTCGATGGCGCGCAACGGATTGTTGGAGACCCAATTGCGGGCGATCGCGCGCGCCTCGGGCTACGGCCCGGTGCGCGTGCTGGTGCCGATGGTCAGCGGCCGCGAGGAGATCGTCGCGGTGCGCCGGTTGCTCGACCGCGTCCAGCGCGACCTGCGCGCCGAGGGGCACGAGACCGCCGAGCGGATCGCGATGGGGGCGATGATCGAGGTGCCGTCGGCGGCGATCGCGCTGCCCACGTTCGTGCGCGAGCTCGACTTCCTGTCGATCGGCACCAACGACCTGGTGCAGTACCTGCTGGCCGCCGACCGCAACAACGATGCGCTCGGCGACCTGTACTCACCGTTGCACCCGGCGGTGATCCGGCTGCTGCACGGCATCGTGCGCGTGGCGCGCGCGCGCGGCATCTCGGCCTCGGTCTGCGGGGAGATCGCCGGCGACGCGCGCTTCACCCCGCTGCTGCTGGCGTTGGGCATCGAGGAACTGAGCCTGCACCCCGCCCCGCTGCTGGAAGTGCGCCGCGCGATCCGCGGAATCGACCTGGGCGCCCTGCGATCGCGGACGCCGGCGTTGCTGCGCGCACGCGACCGTGCGTCGATCGAACGCTGGCTCGATGCCGCGCAGCCCGAGCGCACAGCCGGCTGAGCCGGTGCCCCACCCCAACGCGCGCGAACCGTCGCGCTTGACCGGGGTGTGCAGATGGGCAGGCAGCGCGGATAATGCGCCGATGCACATCTGACCCAGTCGCGCCGCGTGCGTCGCGACGCGCAACGGAGCCGTTCATGGCCGAAGCCGTCCGCCACGACAAGACCGCGCGCCAGCTGCGTCTGCTCTCCGATGCCCTCGACAGCGGGCGGCTGGGGCCGGTGCGGCGCATGGTCAACACGCTGGCGCCGGCCGAGATCGGCAACCTGCTCGAATCCCTGCCCCACGACAAGCGCATCGTGGTCTGGGGGCTGGTCGATGCCGACGACGATGGCGAGGTGCTGGTCCACGTCGGCGACGAGGTCCGCGAGAGCCTGATCGCGGACATGGACCCCGACGAACTGGTCGCCGCAGTCGAAGATCTCGATATCGACGACCTCGCCGACCTGGTCGAGGACCTGCCCGATGCGGTCATCGACACGCTGCTGCGGTCGATGGACCGGGAGAACCGCGAGCGCCTGGAGCAGGTGCTCTCCTATCCCGAGGACACCGCCGGCCGATTGATGAACCCCGACGTGGTGACGGTGCGCGCCGACACCACGGTCGATGTCGTGCTGCGCTTCCTGCGCCTGCGCGGCGAACTGCCCGACCACACCGACCACCTGTACGTGGTCAACCGCCGGCACCAGTTGATCGGCTGGGTCGCGCTGCAGGATCTGGTGACCCGCGACCCCGGCACCCCGATCAATCGGCTGATCGACGACGAGCTCGACTCGATCCATGTCGACGAATCGGCCGACCAGGTCGCGCGCCAGTTCTCCGACAACGACTGGGTGTCCGCGCCGGTGGTCGACGACGGTAACGTGCTGCTGGGCCGGATCACCGTCGACGACGTGGTCGACATCATCCGCGAGCAGGCCGAACACCAGGCCCTGGGCGCGGCGGGTCTGGACGAGGACGAGGATCTGTTCTCGCCGATCCGGCGCGCGGTGCGCGGCCGCGTGGTGTGGCTGGGCATCAATCTGCTGACCGCGTTCATGGCCGCCTTCGTGATCGGTCGCTTCGAGGCGACGATCGAAAAAGTCGTGGCGCTGGCGGTGCTGATGCCGATCGTCGCCGGCATCGGCGGCAATGCCGCGGTGCAGGTGCTCACGTTGATGGTGCGCGGCCTGGCGCTGGGCCAGGTGGGCGCCAGCAACGCCCGCATCCTGATGTGGAAGGAACTGCGCGTGGCGCTGATCAACGGCATGTTGATCGGCACCCTGGTCGCCCTGGTCGCGCTGGTCTGGTTCCACGACTGGGTGCTGTCGCTGGTGATCTTCACCGCGCTGGTGATCAACTTCTGCTCGGCCGCGACCGCTGGCGTGCTGCTGCCGTTGCTGCTCAAGCGCATGCGGGTCGATCCCGCAGTCGCCGGCACGGTGGTCGTCACCGCGGTGACCGACATCATGGGCTTCTTCAGCTTTCTGGGCCTGGCCACTGCGATCATGCTGCGCTGAGGGCCTCATCGATGCCGCCGACCTCGCAACCGGGAAAGATCGCCAGTTGGGACGACGGCCGCGGCTACGGCTTCGTCGAGCCGCTCGATCCTGCCGACGGGCCGCGCGCGTTCTTCCACATCCGCGACTACGACCAGGGCGGCCGCCGGCCGGACGTCGGCGAGATCGTGCGCTACACGCCCGAACGCCAGCCCGATGGCCGCTGGCGCGCCCATCGGGTGGTTCGTGTGTCACTGACCGCCGCCCGCGATCAGCGGCGCCGCCAGGCGCCGCCAGCGGCCCCGCGGTTGCACGCACGAGGGCACGCCGGCGCGCTGGCGATGACGCTGGCGATCGCGTTGTGGGCCGCGGCGTTGGCCTGGGGCATCGAAATCGGCCGCCTGCCCGCAGCGCTGGTCCCGGCGCTGGCGGTCCTCAACCTGGTGACGTTCGGGATGTACGCGCTCGACAAGCGCGCCGCGCAGGCCGGGCGCCGTCGCACACCCGAGGCCCAGTTGCACCTGTTCGAACTGCTCGGCGGCTGGCCGGCCGCCTGGCTCGCGCAACGCCTGCTGCGGCACAAGAGTGCCAAGCGCGCCTACCGCCATGTCTTCGTGGCGATGATCGCGGTGCATGCGATCGCCCTCGCCCTCGTCCTCCGGCCCGCCCCCTGAGCGCGCCCCCGTCCTGGAGCCTCCCATGTCCCTGCCCCCCGATTCCACGTCCCGCCGCCGCGTGCTGTGCGGTCTCGCACTCGCCGGCGCCGGTGGCGCGGCCTGGCTCGCCGGTTGCCGGTCGTTGTCGTCCACACCGGCATCGGGCCACTTCGTGCGCCGCGCGGTCGAGGTCGGCGGACGCCGCTATGCCTACCAGGTCTTCGTGCCGGCGGCGGCCGTGCCCCGGCCACTGCCGGTGGTGTTGTTCCTGCACGGCTCGGGTGAGCGCGGCAGCGACGGCGACAAGCAGACCCACGCCGGCCTGGGGCCCCACGTGCGCGCGCACGCGGCCGATTTCCCGGCCCTGGTGGTGTTTCCGCAATCGCCCGAGGGCACATCGTGGGAAGGCGACGTGGCGACGATGACGCTGGCCGCGCTCGATGCCGCCACGGTCGAGTTCGACGGCGACCGGCGCCGCACCTCGCTGACCGGCATGTCCCGCGGCGGCTACGGCACTTGGTCGCTGGCCCTGCGTGCGCCCGAGCGCTTCGCGGCCCTGGTGCCGGTCTGCGGCGGTATCACCCCGCCCGGCACCCGCCCCGATCTCAACAGCCTGCAGGTCGAATCGACCCGCGAGGCGCCCGACCCGTTCGATGCCGCCGCGCAACGGCTGCGCGATATCCCCAGTTGGCTGTTCCATGGCGCCCGCGACGACGTCGTGCCCCCGGAGCAGTCGCGCCGGATGTACGCAGCGCTGCAGCGCGTCGGCGCCGACGTGCGTTACACCGAATTCCCCGACGCCAATCACAACAGCTGGGACGCGGCGTACGCCACACAAGCAATGTGGGACTGGTTGTTCGCGCAGCGGCGCTGAGCGACGCGTCGACCGGGCAGAACGCGTGCCGGCATCGCCGGCCGCGCCCGACAGGCAACTAGCGCGCGGACCGCGCCCCGGTCCGCAGCCGGCGTGCCAGCGCGCCGAGCGCGGCGACCACCGTGGTCAACAGCACCATCGACAGGAACTGCGCGCGGGTGTCCGGGGATGCGATCAACAGCACGAAGATAAGCCCCAGGATCGCCAGCGCGGCCAGCGTCGGCACGGGGAACCCGCGCATCCGGTACGGCAGCGCCGTGCCTGCCCGATCCGCGCGGCGGCGCAGGATCAGCTGCGAGACCAGCGCGATCGTCCAGACCAGCAGACAGGTCGCGCCGACGATGTTGAGCAGCACCGGCAACACCCGCTGCGGGAACAGCAGTTCCAGGCCCGCTGCAAGGAAACCGAACGCGACGCTGGCCAGCACCGCGGCGACCGGCACCTGGCGGCGATCGCTGCGCCCGAGCACCGCCGGCGCCTCGCCGCGCCGGGCCAGCGACCAGATCATCCGCGACGCGCCGTAGAGGTTGGCGTTGAGCGCCGACAGCAGCGCGATCACCGCGACCAGGGTGATCGCGGCCGCTGCACCGGGAATGCGCGCCACCTGCAACACCGCCGCGAACGGCGAGGCCAGCGCTGGGCTGTCCCAGGGCACGACGGCGACGATCACCGCGATCGAGCCCAGGTAGAACACCAGGATGCGCCAGGCGACGGTGCGAATCGCACGCGCCAGGCTGCGCGCCGGATCGTCGGTCTCGGCAGCGGCGATGGCGACAATCTCGGTGCCGCCGAACGCGAACACCACGACCAGCAGCGCCGCGCCGACGCCCATCAGCCCGTTCGGCGCGAAGCCGCCATTGGCATGGAAATGCGCCAGCCCCGGCGATGCGACGTCCGGCAGCCAGCCCAGCAACAGCGCGACGCCAACCGCGATGAAGGCCAGGATCGCGACCACTTTCAGGATCGCGAACCAGAACTCGAACTCGCCGAAATTGCGCACCCCCAGCAGATTGATCGCGGTGAACACCGCCATGAACGTCAGCGCCAGTCCGGGCACTGAGAGGCCGGGCCACAGGGTCTTCAGCAGGCCGGCCGCGCCGACCGCCTCGGCGGCGATCACGATCACCACTTGCAGCCACCACAGCCACCCGACCGTCGCGCCCGCGGTGGCGCCCATCGCGTCCTCGGCGTAGACCGAGAACGCGCCGCTGGCCGGCTTGGCCACCGCCATCTCGCCCAACGCGTGCATCACCACGATCACCAGCGCGCCGGCGATCAGGTAGGACAGCAGCACCGCCGGACCGGCGGCCTGGATGCCGACCCCCGAGCCCAGGAACAGACCGGCGCCGATCGCGCTGCCCAGGCCCATCATCACCAGCTGGCGCGGCTTGAGCGCGTGCGCGGAGACCGCGACCGGGCGGGCGGCCTCGGGACGGGGCGTAGAGGTGGGCTGCATCGGGGCCGGCCTGGGTCGAAAGGCAGGCACGATACCCGATTCGCGTCGCCGTAACCGGCCCGCGCCCGGGCTCAGGCCAGCAGCGCCTCCAGCGCCGCCATGCGCACCGCGACGCCATTGCGCACCTGGCGCAGCACCCGCGATTGCGGGCCGTCGGCGACCTCGTCGGCGATCTCCACGCCGCGGTTCATCGGGCCGGGATGCAGCACGACCGCATCCCGCGCGGCCAGCCGCAACCGGCGCGCGTCGAGTCCGTAGTCGCGGTGATAGTCCTCCAGCGAGCCGACCAGGCCTTCCTCCATGCGCTCGCGCTGCAACCGCAGCATCATCACCGCGTCGACACCGTCGAGCGCGGCATCCAGATCGTGCGAGACCGCGCAGCCGGCCAGCGTGGTCTCGTCCGGCAGCAGCGCCGCCGGGCCGCACACGCGGATCTCGCCGGCGCCGAGCGTGCGCAGCGCCTGCAGGTCGCTGCGTGCGACCCGCGAGTGCTTCACATCGCCGACGATCGCCACGCGCAGACCCGAGAAATCCGTGCCCTTGGCCTGGCGCAAGGTCAGCATGTCGAGCAGGCCCTGCGTGGGATGCGCGCTGCGCCCGTCGCCGGCATTGAGCAGTGCGGTGTCCGGCGCGGCGGCCTGCGCCAGCGTGGCGACCGCACCATCGGCGCTGTGGCGCACGACGAAACCGCGCACGCCCATCGCCTCGATGTTGCGGAACGTGTCGAGCGCGGTCTCGCCCTTGGTCGTCGACGAGGTCGACGCGTCGAAGCCGAGCACGTCGGCGCCGAGGCGCTGGGTCGCGCGCTGGAAGCTCAGCCGGGTCCGCGTCGATGGCTCGAAGAACAGCGTGCAGACCGCGACGCCGGCCAAGCGCGCATTGCGCTCGTCCCCGTCGAGGATCGCCTGGGCGCGGTCGAGCAGCATCTCCAGGCTCGCACGCGGCAGGCCGTCGAGGGTCAGCAGATGGCGCAGGCGGCCGTCGGCGTCGAGTTGCGCGGAAGAAGCGGTCTGGGACATCGCGGTGGGCGGGCAGCGGCGGGAGCTCGATTGTCCCGCACCCGGTGCCCGCGCGGATAGCGCGCGTCGGTCAGCGCATCACCGGCGTGCCGGTGTCCGGCGCGGCGAGCCAGCGCTCGACGATGACCGCCGCGGCGACTGCGTCGAGTGTCGCCGCGTCGCGGCGGCGCCGGCGCCCCTCGGCCCGGTCGACAGCGAAGCGGCGGGCCGCCTCGATCGAACTCGCCCGCTCGTCGATCAGCACGACCGGCAGGCCGAAGCGGGCGACGAGTTCGCGCGCGAACGCATGCGCCCGGACCCGTGCGGGCTGGTCGCCGCCGTCCAGGGTCAGTGGGTCGCCGACGATCATGCCGTCGGGCCGCCAGTCCTTGTGCAGCCGCACGACCGCCGGCCAGTCGATCTGGCCGCCATGCACGTCAACCACCGCCAGCGCGCGCGCGCCGTGGCCGAACGCGCTGCCCACGGCCACGCCGATGCGCCGCGCCCCGACATCGAACCCGAGCACCGTGCCGTCGCGGCGGATCGCCGGGGCAGCGGATTCGGACCCGGCCTCGCTCACGCCCGTCCGCCGTGACTGACGACCAGGGTCATATCGACGCCGATCCGGCCGGCCGCCGCCTGCCAGCGCGCGTCGAGCGGGGTGTCGAACAGCAACGGGGCATCGGCGGGCACGGTCAGCCAGCTGTGCTGGGTCAGTTCCTGCTCGAGCTGGCCGGCGCCCCACCCGGCACAGCCGAGCGCGACGATCGCGTTGTCCGGCCCTTCGCCGGCCGCCATCGCTTCGAGCACATCGCGCGACGTGGTCACGCTCAGTCCCTCGGCGATCGCCAGGCTCGAGTCCCAGCGCGGGTCGCCGTCGTGCAGCACGAAGCCGCGCTCGGGATGCACCGGCCCACCGGCCAGTACACGGTGGTCGCGCAGGCGCTGGTCGATGAGCACGATGCCCATCTGCTCGAACACCTCGCCCAGGGTGTACTCCGAGGGCCGGTTGACGACCACACCCATCGCGCCATCGGCGTCATGCTGGCAGATCAGCGCGACCGAGCGCGCGAAGTCGGGATCCTGCAGCGCCGGCAGCGCGACCAGCAGGTGATTGGCGAAGAACGACATGGCGACATTCTAGCCGGCCGCCCCGCAGGCGACGCGTGCACGACCTGAAGGCCAGCATCGCGCAGGCGCGATCCACTGCCCACCCTCGCCGCCTGCCGCGCAAGCCCGCCCCCTGGCGGTCCGCATCGGCATCGCCGGCTGGCGTTAGTCGCCGGTCCGGGCCGGGCTGCACCCGACGCCGCGCCGTCACAGCCCGAACTGGATCTCCTGCGGCGTCGCCACCCGCACGCCGACCACCTCGACCTCGGCGCGCAGCGTGCGCCCGGCCAGCGGATTGTTGCCGTCTACCGTGATGCTGTCGGCATCGAGCGCGGTGACGGTGACGTCCAGCGGGCCCTTCTCGGTCTGCGCACGCAGCTTCTCGCCGACCGCCGGCACGGCGCTGCCGGTGAACACGCTGCGCGGCAGGCGCTGCACCAGGCCGTCGTGGCGCGGCCCGAAGCCGGCTTCGGGCGGAATCTCGACGGTGAACGTGTCCCCCGCGCTGTGCCCCTCGAGCGCCTCTTCCAGCCCACGGATGATCGCGCCGCTGCCGTGCATGTAGACCAGCGGATCATGGCCGCGGGTCGTGGCGATCTGCGCGCCGGAGGTGTCCGACAGCGTGAAGTGGACCGTGGCGACACGACGGTGTGCGATTTCCATCGGCAGTTCCTGCTGGGCGATGGCGCATGGTCGCGCGGCCCCCGTGAAGGGCGCAAGCCGGTGTCTGGTGTCTGGCGCCCGGCGCCGGGCCTGCCTATGCTGCGCGCATGAGCGGCTACTGCGACATCGCGCCCGGCCATCCGCTGCACGGGCCCTACCACGACACCGAGTACGGCTTTCCGCAGCGCGAGGAAGCGGTGCTGTTCGAGCGCCTGCTGCTGGAGATCAACCAGGCCGGGCTGAGCTGGGAGACAGTGCTGCGCAAGCGCGCGGGCTTTCGTGCCGCCTACGACGGCTTCGATGTCGATACTGTCGCCGGCTACGGCGAGGCCGACCGCGCGCGCCTGCTGGCCGACCCGGCGATCATCCGCAACCGGCTCAAGATCGACGCGGCGATCCACAACGCCCAGGTCGTACAGGGCCTGCGTGCAAGTCATGGCGGCTTCGCCGCGTGGCTGGACGCGCACGCCAACGAAGACGGCAGGCCGCGCGACAAGGCCTCGTGGGTGAAGCTGTTCAAGCGCACGTTCCGGTTCACCGGCGGGGAGATCACCGGCGAGTTCCTGATGAGCCTGGGCTATCTGCCCGGCGCACACCGCGCCGACTGCCCGGTCGCACGGACGCTCGCGCGCCGGACCGCGCGCTGACCGCCGGATCCGGCACCCCGAACGCATTCCGGCCGCTTGCGCGGCCGGAACGGTTGCCACAGGCGTGGGCGCAGGCTCAGCCCTTGACCGCGGCCTGGTAGCGGCGCTCGACTTCGTTCCAGTCGACGACGTTGTAGAACGCGGCGATGTAGTCCGGGCGACGGTTCTGATACTTGAGGTAGTAGGCGTGTTCCCAGACGTCCAGACCCAGGATCGGGGTGTTGCCCGAGCCAATGCCCTGCATCAGCGGATTGTCCTGGTTGGCGCTGCTCTCGACCTTCAGCGTGCCGGCCTTGTCGACCGACAGCCAGGCCCAGCCGCTGCCGAAGCGGCTGATCGCGGCCTTGGTGAAGGCCTCCTTGAACGCATCGAAACCGCCCAGGTCGCTGTCGATGTGCTTGGCCACATCGCCGACCGGCGCGCCGCCGCCCTTGGGCGACATCACCGTCCAGAACAGCGAGTGGTTGGCATGGCCGCCCGCGTTGTTGCGCAGCGGACCGCGCTTGTCCTCGGGCAGCTTGTCGAGGTTGGCCACCAGTTCCTCGACCGGGCGATCCGCCCACTCGGTGCCTTCGAGCGCGGCGTTGGCGTTGTTGATGTAGGTCTGGTGGTGCTTGGTGTGATGGATCTCCATCGTCTTGGCGTCGATGTGCGGCTCGAGCGCGTCGTAGGCGTAGCCAAGTTCGGGAAGGGTGTAGGCCATCAGCGGGACTCCTCTTAGATGAATGCGCCATTGTCCTCCGACGGAGGTCAAACTGGCGACAAGGCCCGGCTACGATACGCATAGCCGGTGCCAAATCGGAACAACGCAGCGTTTCGCGACGCGTGCCCGGCGCCCTCAGCGCAACTGCGCCTGGATGCGCTGTGCGCGCCGCGCCGGATCGGGATGGCTGGACAGCATGCCGGCCTTGGGGCCGCCGTCGTCGAGCTTCTGCAATGCGGTCACGGCCGCCTGCGGATTGAAGCCGCCGCGCTGCAACAGCCCCAGGCCGTAGCCGTCGGACTCGAGCTCGTTGGACTGCGAATGCTGCGCCTTGACCACGTCTTCGACCACGCCGCCCAGTTCGGACGCCGCCAGGCGGCCGGCTGCGTTGCCGGTACTCGCCACGCCCTTGCGCGCCGCCTGGGCGAGATAGGCGGTCCGGAACCGGGCCTTGCTGTGGCCGTGCTTGACGTGGCCGATCTCGTGCCCGATGACGAAGCGCAGTTCGTCGTCGTCCATCGCGTCCATCAGGCCGCTGAACACTCGGACCGAGCCGTCGGGCAAAGCGAAGGCGTTGATCTCGGGCGTGCGGTAGACCTTGAAGTTGAGATTCAGGCCGGCATCGTTCTCCCAACCGGAGACCAGACGCGCCAGCCGCTGCGCGTAGGGATCGCTGGCGGGCGCGACGAGGTTCTCGGCGTCGTAGGCGAGCGCGGCCTCGGCGCCGAGGGTGGCGATGTCCGCATCGCTGAGCGTCAGCCCTTTGACGACGTCGCTACCGACATCCAGCGCGGTCTGGGCCCGGCCGCCGCCTAACCCCTTGAGCCGGTCGAGCGCGCTCTGCGCGTGCGCGGCCGAGACCGCCGCGGCCAGCAGCGAGACAGCCAGGACGCAGCGGGGAACGAAGTGGTGCATGGTGCTTCCTTGTAATGGGATCGGATCGGCGACGCGCACCGGGCCCGTCGCCGCGCGCGGATTTTCAGCCGCACGCGCCTCGCCGATCAAGCGTCCGGCAGCCCGCTCTCAGCGGACCTCGGCGACTTCCACCCCGTCCAGGCCCTGGGCCAGCGTGCGCGCATCGCCCCCCTGCGCCAGCTTGATGCGCAGGCGCACCTCGTTGGTCGAATCGGCGTAGCGCAGCGCGTCCTCGTAGGAGATCTCGCCGGCCTGGTAGAGCTCGAACAACGACTGGTCGAAGGTCTTCATGCCCAGGTTGGTCGACTCTTTCATGATCTCCTTGAGCTTGGGAATCTCGCCTTCGCGGATGTAGTCCTGCACCAGCGGGGTTCCGAGCAGGATTTCCATCGCCGCGCGCCGGCCCTTGCCGTCGGGCGTGGGGATCAGCTGCTGGGCGATGACGCCCTTGAGGTTGAGCGACAGGTCCATCAGCAACTGACTGCGCCGGTCCTCGGGGAAGAAATTGATGACCCGGTCCATCGCCTGGTTGGCGTTGTTGGCGTGCAGCGTGCACAGCACCAAGTGGCCGGTCTCGGCGAACGCGATCGCGTGGTTCATGCCCTCGCGCGTGCGCACCTCGCCGATCATGATCACGTCCGGCGCCTGGCGCAGGGTGTTCTTGAGCGCGGCCTCCCAGCTGTCGGTGTCGATGCCGACCTCGCGCTGGGTGATGATGCAGCCGGCGTGCCGATGCACGAACTCGATCGGATCCTCGATCGTGATGATGTGGCCGGTCGAGTTCTGGTTGCGGTAGCCGATCATCGCCGCCAGCGATGTCGACTTGCCGGCACCGGTGCCGCCGACCATGATCACGATGCCGCGCTTGGTCATCGCCAGCGTCTTGACCACTGCCGGCAGGTTCAGTTCCTCGATCGTCGGGATGTGCGTCTCGATGCGCCGCAGCACCATGCCGACCTGGTTGCGCTGGTAGAAGCACGAGATGCGGAACCGCCCCACGCCGGAAACCCCGATCGCGAAGTTGCATTCGTGCGTGCGCTCGAACTCCTCGCGCTGCGGCGGCGTCATCACATTGAGCACCATGTCGCGCGCCTGCTGCGGCGTGAGCGGTGTCTGCGTGATCGGCGAGATCTTGCCGTGCACCTTCATCGACGGCGGCAGGCCGGCGGTGATGAACAGATCCGAGGCCCGCTGGTGGGCCATCAGCTTGAGGAACGAAGTGAAGTCGAGGCTGCTCATCAGTGCTCCTGCGGCGCCGTGATCGATCATGGGCAATTCGTGATTGGAACGAGCCGCCGCGCGTCGCCGTCACGGACCACTGTTCACCGACCCCCAAATCACGGGCTCACTCGAAAAGTCGCTTGTCCTTCGCATGTTCCTTGGCCTGGGCGCGTGCGACGACGCCACGCCTGACCAGGTCCTGGAGATGCTGGTCGAGGGTCATCATGCCCGACTGCTGGCCGGTCTGGATCGCCGAGTACATCTGCGCGACCTTGTCCTCGCGGATCAGGTTCCGGATCGCCGGAATGCCGACCATGATCTCCCAGGCCGCAGTGCGGCCGCCGCCGACCTTCTTGAGCAGCGCCTGGGAGATCACCGCGCGCAAGCTTTCCGACAGCATCGAGCGCACCATCGCCTTCTCCCCGGCCGGGAAGACATCGATGATGCGGTCGATGGTCTTGGCCGCCGAGCTGGTGTGCAGGGTGCCGAACACCAGGTGGCCGGTCTCGGCGGCGGTCAGTGCCAGGCGGATCGTCTCCAGGTCGCGCAACTCGCCGACCAGGATGTAGTCGGGGTCCTCGCGCAGCGCCGAGCGCAGCGCCTCCTTGAAGCCGTGGGTATCGCGGTGGACTTCGCGCTGGTTGACCAGGCACTTGTGCGAGGTGTGCACGAACTCGATCGGATCCTCGACCGACAGGATGTGCGCGTATTCGTTCTTGTTGATGTGGTCGAGCATCGCCGCCAGCGTGGTCGACTTGCCCGAGCCGGTCGGCCCGGTCACCAGGATCAGGCCCTGCGGCTGGTCGATGAGCTGGCGGAAGATCGGCGGGCAGTTGAGGTCGTCGAGGGTCAGCACCTCGGACGGAATCGTGCGGAACACCGCACCAGCGCCGCGGTTCTGGTTGAACGCGTTGACGCGGAAGCGCGCCAGGCCCGGGATCTCGAACGAGAAGTCGACCTCGAGGAACTCCTCGTAGTCGCGCCGCTGCTTGTCCGACATGATGTCGTAGATCAGCGCGTGCACCTGCTTGTGGTCGAGCGCGGGAATGTTGATGCGCCGCACGTCGCCGTCGACGCGGATCATCGGCGGCAGGCCGGCTGACAGGTGCAGGTCGGAGGCCTTGTTCTTGACCGAGAACGCCAGCAGTTCGGCGATGTCCATGGGGTTCCTCGTTGGTGGTCCGGCGACGGCGCAGGCCAGCGGCGGCTGGCGCCGCCCGGTGTCCGGCGGCAGTATAGACCCCGCCGTCGCAGCCCCGATGCGGCCGCGTCGCCGGACTGCGCGGCACGGCATCCGGGACGGCGCCCTTCCTGCCATTTCCCGGACTTCTCATGCCTCCAGCCTCCGTCTCCGACACCCACACCGCGACCGCCTTCGTGGGCGGCGGCAACATGGCGCGCAGCCTGATTGGCGGGCTGCTCGCGCGCGATGCCGACCCGCGCACGATCCGCGTCGCCGACCCGAACGCCGGTACCCGCGAGGCGCTCGCCCGCGACTTCGGCATCCTGACGTTCGAGACCGCCGCCGAAGCGGTCGCCGGCGCCGGGACCTGGGTGCTGGCGACCAAGCCGCAGGTGTTGCGCGAGGTCTGCGAGGCGCTCGCGCCGCGGGCCGCCGAAGCGCGTCCGCTGGTGCTGTCGATCGCGGCGGGCATCACCGCCGCACAGCTCGAGCGCTGGCTCGGCGGCGGGGTCGCGGTCGTGCGCACGATGCCCAACACCCCTGCCCTGCTCGGCGCCGGCGTGACCGGCCTGTTCGCCAACGCACAGGTCGATCCGGCCGGGCGCCAGCGCGCCGATGCCTTGCTGCGCAGCGCCGGACCCACGGTGTGGATCGAGGACGAAGCGCGCATGGACGCGGTCACCGCGGTCTCGGGCAGCGGCCCGGCCTACGTCTTTCTGCTCGCCGAAGCCATGGAAGCGGCAGCCGTCGCCCAGGGCCTGCCGCCGGCCGATGCGCGCACACTCGTGCTGCAGACGGTGCTCGGCGCGGCGCGCATGCTCACCGAGAGCGACGAGGCGCCCGCCGCGCTGCGCCAGCGGGTGACCTCGCCCGGCGGCACCACCCAGGCGGCAATCGAGGCCTTCGAGGCCGGCGGGCTGCGCGCATTGGTGGCCGAGGCGATCGCCAGCGCGGCGCGGCGCGGCGCCGAACTGTCGGCCGCCAATGACTGAACGCCGGCGACCGCTCGTGGCCATGCTGGCGCTGGCGCTCGCCGCCTGTGGTGCCGAGCCGTCGACGCCCCCGCCAGGCACCAACAGTGGCGGCAACACCCTCGCGATGCCCGAACGCGCCATGCTCGGCACGGCCGAGATCGAGGCCAGCGTCGTGCCGACTGCGCGTATCTCCGATGCCGCCGCGCGCCAGTACGGCATCGACCGCGGCGATGACCGCGTGCTCGTACTGGTCAGTGTGCGCGACGGCGATGCCGCGCCACGGGTGAGCGTGACCGGCCATGCGCGCGACCTGCGCGGTGTGCGTCAGTCGCTGGCGTTCGCACAGGTGACCGTCGATGGACAGGTCGAACATGTCGCCACGGCCCGCGCGTCCGGCCCCGACACCCTGCGGCTGGCGCTCGAGGTCGCGGGCGCCGACGGCGCCCGCACCGTGCTGCGTTTCAGCCGCGAGATCCCGCGCTGACCACGCGCAAGGGCCTCCAGGCGCCGCGGCCCGCCCGCGACGCCGTGCAGTGGCCTCAGTAGCCGACGCTGATGCGCTGGCGCGGATGCGCGGGACGTTCGATTTCGTCGGCGAACGCGATGGCGTAATCCTCCATCGAAATCGCGCTGCGGCCCTGGGCATCGACCGGCAGGCTGTCGCCGCCGACCCGGAACACGCCGGTGCGCTCGCCGGGCTCGAACACCGCCGCCGGCGACACGAAGGTCCAGTCGAGGTCGGCGACGTCGCGCAAGGCCTGCAGGAACGCACGGCCGGCGGCGGCCTCGGCACGGTAGGCCTCGGGGAACTCCGGGGTGTCGATCAATGCGACGCCCGGCGCGACCTCCAGGCTGCCCGCGCCGCCGACGACCAGCAGCCGCGACACGCCGGCCGCACGGACCGCGTCGACGACGACCTGCGCACTCGGTCCCCCGTCGAAGCGGGCGGCGCTGACCACGACATCGTGCCCGGCCAGCACCGGCGCGAGCGACGCGCTGCGCGAGGCATCGGCCGACTGCAGGCTCAGCCCCGCCTGCGGGGGAACATCGGCGGTGTTGCGGGCGATGCCGGTCACCCGGTGGCCACGCGCGAGCAGTTCGCGCGCCAGGCGCGACCCGACCCGACCGGTCACGCCGATAATGGCGATGCGTTGCATGGAGGGATTCTCGAAGCGGGGGGCCTGCATGCTAGTGCGCAGGCCGCCGCGGTGGGCCACCGGCAGCGCAAAGCAGCGTTCCGTTCCCGCACCGGCCGCGTCGGGCCGGCGAGCGCTCTAGGGATAGAGCATCCGCTTGCGGCAATTGCCAGCGGCGTCGCACTCATAGAGCCAGCGCTCGTGCAGGCGATAGTCGGCGCCGTACCAGAACTCCATGCGGTCGGGACGGACACGCAGGCCCGACCAGCGCGGCGGGCGCGGCACCTCGCGCCCCTCGAACTCGCCGGCGACATCGTCGAGCCGCTGCTCGAAGGTCGCGCGATCGTCGAGTTCTTCAGACTGCCGCGAAGCCCAGGCCCCGAGCTGGCTGCCGCGCGGCCGCGACGCGAAGTACGCGTCGGCCTCCTCGTCGCCGACGATCACCACCGGCCCCTCGATGCGGACCTGCACGCCGTGGCGCACGCGCGGCCAATGGAACAGCAACGCCGCCTGCGGGTTGTCCTGCAGCTCGCGGCCCTTGCGGCCGTCGAGATGGGTGTAGAACACGAAACCGCGCTCGTCCCAGGCTTTGAGCAGCACGACGCGCGCCGACGGGCGCCCGTCAAGGGCGGCGGTGGCGACGGTCATCGCGGTGCGGTCGGGCTCGCCGGCCGCGGCGGCCTCGTCGAACAGCACGGAAAACGTGGACAGGGCTTCGGTCAGCAAGGCGGCGCAGGGCGTGGTCATGTGCCGATCATCGCGCCGCCGCGTCGCGATGTCGAACGTCGGCGTGCAGTTGGCCACTGGCGGCCTCGACGCTCGGGTATCGTGACGCGATGGCCACCCCGCCCTCGCCCACGCAATGGCCCGACGCGCTCGTCGCGCGCGTGCTCGACGATGCCCTGCGGCACGACACGCGCGTGCTCGGCATCAGCGGCCTGCAAGGCACGGGCAAGTCGACGCTGGCCGCCCAACTCGCCGACGCCGGTCGGGCGCGCGGGCTCGCGATCGCGGTGCTCTCGCTCGACGACCTCTATCTCGACCGTGATGCCCGGCAGACCCTGGCCCGCACCGTGCATCCGCTGCTCGCCACCCGTGGCCCGCCAGGCACGCATGCGGTCGCACTGGGCTGCGCGCTGCTCGACACGCTGCGCGCCGGCGGCATCGCCCGGCTGCCACGCTTCGACAAGGGCTGCGACGACCGTCGGCCGCCGGCCGACGGGGCGAGCGCCGGACCGGTCGCATTGACCGTATTCGAGGGCTGGTGCCTGGGCGCGACGCCTGAACCTGCGGACGCGCTCGCCACGCCGATCAACGCGCTGGAGCGCGACGAAGATCCCGACGGCACGTGGCGCCGCTGGTGCAATACCGCGCTCGCCCGCGACTACCCCGCGCTGTGGCAGCGCATGGACCGGCTGCTGTTCCTGCAACCGCCCGGCTTCGAGGTGGTACCGAGCTGGCGCTGGCAGCAGGAACAGGCGCTGCGCCGCGCGACGCCCGACCGGGCCGGCATGGACCGCGCCCAGGTCGAACGCTTCGTGCAGCACTACGAGCGCGTCAGCCGGCGCCTGCTGCGCACGTTGCCGGACGCGGCCGATGTCGTGATCGCTCTGGACGCGCAGCGGCGCGTATGCCCGCCCGACTGATCGGCCCCGCGCCCGCAACGACGTGCGACCGGCACCGATGCGAGGCGCACCGCTGCTAGGATTCGGCCATGCATTCCGCCCCCAACCTCGTGCTCGTCGGTCCGATGGGTGCCGGCAAGTCGTCAATCGGCCGCCGTCTGGCGGCACGCTTCGGGCTGGCGTTCGTCGACGTCGACCACGAGGTCGAGGTCCGCACCGGCGCGACGATCGCCACGATCTTCGACTGCGAGGGCGAAGCGGGCTTCCGCGCGCGCGAACAGGCGACGCTGGCCGCGGTGCTCGAGGGCACGCGCCAGATCATCGCGACCGGCGGCGGCGCGGTGCTCGACGCCGAGAACCGGCGGTGCATGCGCGAGCGCGGCTTCGTGGTCCATATGCACGCCGATGTCGACACCCAGCTCGCCCGCCTGGCCCGCGACCGGGCACGGCCGCTGATCGCCGGTGACGATCGCAGCGACGTGCTGCATCGGCTGGCACAAGTGCGCGCACCGCTGTATGCGCAGGCGGCCCATCTGCGCTTCGATACCGGCGTCTACGGCTGCGCGGAAGCCGCGGTCGCGCTCGGCCATCTGGTCGAGACCCACTGGCGACCCGCCACATCCCCGACACCGGATCGGCCGGCCGCATGAGCGCCGCCGCGCCATCCCCACGTCCCCCGCCTGGCGTGCGCCACGTCGATGCCACGGGCCAGACCCCACGCGCAACCGAGTCATCCCCCATGCCCCCATCGCTTCGTGAAGTCGCCGTCGCCGGCGAACGCCCCTACGCCATCCACATCGGCCCTGCGCTGCTCGACGACGGCGCGCTGCTCGCCCGTCACGTGCGCGGCGGCGAGGCGATGCTGGTCAGTGATCGCCACGTCGCCCCGCTCTACGCCGACCGGGTCGCCGCCGCGCTGCAGGCCGCCCGCCCGGACCTGCGCGTGCATCGCCATGTCTTGCCGGCCGGCGAGTCGGCCAAGACCCTGGCCCATTTCACCCAGGTCATCGACGCGATGGCGCAGGCGCGGCTGCGCCGCGATGCGACCCTGTTCGCCCTGGGCGGCGGCGTGATCGGCGACCTGGCCGGCTTCGCCGCGGCGTGCTGGATGCGCGGTATCGACTGCGTGCAACTGCCGACCACGCTGCTGGCCATGGTCGATTCGTCGGTCGGCGGCAAGACCGCGGTCGACCTGCCGCAAGGCAAGAATCTGGTCGGCGCCTTCCATCCGCCGCGCGCAGTGATTGCCGATACCGGGGCGCTGCGCACCCTGCCTGCGCGCGAGTTGCGCGCCGGCCTGGCCGAAGTGGTCAAGTACGGCGCGATCGCCGATGCCCCCTTTCTCGACTGGCTCGATGCCCAAGCACCAGCGCTGCTGGCCATGGACGAGGCCGTGCTGAGCGAGGCGGTCGCGCGCAGTTGCGCGCACAAGGCCGCGATCGTCGCGCGCGATCCCTTCGAGCACGGCGAACGCGCG
This sequence comes from Luteimonas sp. TWI382, assembly GCF_039674545.1. Taxonomy (NCBI): domain Bacteria; kingdom Pseudomonadati; phylum Pseudomonadota; class Gammaproteobacteria; order Lysobacterales; family Lysobacteraceae; genus Luteimonas; species Luteimonas sp. TWI382. The sequence goes on along the minus strand of NZ_JBDJNS010000027.1, from coordinate 2,024 downwards.
CTGCTCAACCTTGGCCACACCTTCGGCCACGCGATCGAGACCGAGCAGGGCTACGACGGACTCAACCACGGCGAGGCGGTCGCGGTCGGCATGGTGCTCGCCGCGCGCCTGTCCGAAGCGCTGGGTCTGGCGCCGGCCGACGACACCGCACGCCTTTCCGCGTTGCTGTCCCGCCTGGACCTGCCGGTCGCGCTGCCGGCAGGCCTCGATCCCGAACGGCTGCTGGCGCACATGCGGCTCGACAAGAAGGCCCAGGCCGGCGGCCTGCGTTTCATCGTCTGGTCCGGCGCCGGCCGCGCGCAGGTGCTGGCCGACGTGCCCGAAAGCGCAGTGATCGGCGTGCTGCGCACCGGCTGACGCCGTTGCGACACCGCGTTCCCCGCAACGCGGCCCGCGCCTTGCCTGCGCCCCGTACAATGCCGCCCATGCGACTGCTGCTGCAACAACCGGCCCAAGGCCACGAGGCCGCGCGTTTCGTCCAGCTGATGCTGCAGCCCGACCTGCTCGGCGGCTGGACGCTGGTGCGCGAGTCGGGGCAGATCGGCGGTCGCAGCCAGTTGCGCAGCCAGCAGTACGCCGACGAGCCCAGTGCGCTGGGCGCACTCCAACGTGCGCGCGACACCCAGCTGCGGCGCGGTTTCCACCTGGTCGGCACACACGCAACGACGGTGCCGCCCGCCCCCTGATGCCCGCGCGGCGCACGCCGACGCACCGAGTAAGGAAGAACGCCTTGTCCGCACCCCTGAAGAACGACCGCTTCCTGCGCGCACTGCGCCGCGAGCCCGTGGACCGCACGCCGGTCTGGCTGATGCGCCAGGCCGGGCGCTACCTGCCCGAGTACCGCGAGACCCGTCGCCAGGCAGGCAGCTTCCTGGGCATGGCCAAGCAGCCGGAGATCGCCTGCGAGGTCACGCTGCAGCCGTTGCGCCGCTTCCCGCTCGACGCGGCGATCCTGTTCTCCGACATCCTGACCATCCCCGATGCGATGGGCCTGGAGCTGTACTTCGTCGAAGGCGAAGGCCCCAAGTTCCGCCACCCGGTGCGCGACGCCGCAGCGATCGCCCGGCTCGGTGTGCCGGACATGGAGACCGAACTGCGCTACGTGATGGACGCGGTGCGGCTGATCCGTCGTGAGCTCGACGGTGCGGTGCCGCTGATCGGCTTCTCGGGCAGCCCGTGGACGCTGGCCTGCTACATGGTCGAGGGCGGTGGCAGCAAGGACTTCGCGCGCATCAAGGCGATGGCGCTCAACGACCCGCAGGCGCTGCACGCGCTGCTGTCGGTCAACACCGACGCGGTGATCGCCTACCTGGCCGCACAACGCGCCGCCGGTGCGCAGGCGCTGCAGGTGTTCGACACCTGGGGCGGCGTGCTGAGCCCGGCGATGTACCGCGAGTTCTCGCTGCCGTACCTGGCGCGCATCGCCAAGGAACTCGAGCGCGGCGACGGCGCCGACCGCGCACCGCTGATCCTGTTCGGCAAGGGCACCGCCGCCTATCTCGAGGACCTCGCACAGACCGGCGCCGACGGTGTCGGCGTGGACTGGCTGATCGAGCTTGGTGATGCCGCGCGCCGCACCGGCGGCCGTGTCGCCCTGCAGGGCAACCTCGACCCGGCGACGCTGTACGGCGCGCCCGATGCGATCCGCAGCGAAGTGCGGCGAGCGCTCGACAGCTACGCCGCCGGCAACCAGGGCTCGCGCGACGGCCACGTGTTCAACCTCGGCCACGGCATGTCACCGGACATGAACCCCGACCACGTCGCGGTGCTGGTCGACGAGGTGCACGCCTACAGCGCGCGCTGAGACCGGAGGCGCGCACCTTCTTTCAACGGGCGGCGCTGCATCCGTCCGAAGCTCGATCGCCAACGTCTAAGCCGAGGACTGACGGCCGGCGTCGGCGTCGAGCGCGCGACGGGCGAGCCCGCTCTGCGCGTCTGCTCGCAAAACCGGGGTCAGGGGGCCAAATAGCCCCCCGCAAAAGGACACAGACCCCCGGGGCCGCCCCGGTTTGGGAAGGCGGGCC
>NZ_JBDJNS010000026.1:0-52914 GCF_039674545.1 Luteimonas sp. TWI382 | reverse complement strand
TTTTCGCCTCTCTATTTTCCTTTCTCACCCTGTTTTGGGCCCTGCCTCGACGCTCCGTTGGGGGTTTGCAAACGCCCGCATCAGCGGCCGGCCGGCCGGTGGCTGCATCGAGCGCGCCAAGGATGGCGCGCGCCCGAGTCAGGACAGGATGTCCTGACCGAGGGAAGAGCGGCTTCCGGCGGGTCGGCCGCTGCCCGTCCGAAGACGCCGCGCCGTCGTGTCAGTCAAGCGCTTCTTCGCTCGTCCAACATCACGTCCTGGACGCGCAAATGCGAATCCTTTCCACCGCAGCGCGGAGCCCTGCCTTAAACTTGACGCATTGCCGCGCGTTCGAAGATCTCCATGCCTTTCGTCGTCACCGAAAACTGCATCAAGTGCAAGTACACCGACTGCGTCGAAGTCTGCCCGGTGGACTGCTTCCATGAGGGCCCGAACTTCCTGGTCATCGACCCGGACGAGTGCATCGACTGCACCCTGTGCGAGCCCGAGTGCCCGATCAACGCGATCTACCCCGAGGACGATGTCCCCGCCGGCCAAGAACACTACGTCGCGCTGAACGCCGAACTGGCCCAGGTCTGGCCGGTGATCACCACGCGCAAGGACCCGCTGCCCGACGCCAAGGACTGGGAAGGCAAGCCGGGCAAGCTGCCGCTGCTCGAACGCTGAGCCGACCGGTCCGGCATCGCAACGAGAACGGGCGCCGCGAGGCGCCCGTTCTGCGTTTGCGGACCGGCCCGAAGGGACCGACGCCCAGCCTCAGTTGGCCAGCGCCGCGCGCAGCGCCGCAATCACGCGCTCGGGGCCTGCGCCGCTCGCCGCGACACCGCGCGGATCGACCGCCGACACTGTCGCCCCGCCCTGCCCGGCACCCACGCGCACCAGGAACTGGCTGCCCGCATAGGCGATCTCGTAGGTGCCCAGCGCCTGCGACTGGCTGTTGACGGTCACACCCTCGACCCCCGCCAACGCCTGACCGACGCGGGCGAACACCGCGTCACGCTCGCCGGCCACGGTGAAGGCGACATTCGACGAGGCGGCCGCAACCGTCGCCGACTGGGTCGCCGAGCCGCCGGCCGGCGGCAACGCCATCGCGCCATCGGTGCGCGGCTGGTCGAGGTCCGGCGGCACTTCGAGCGGCCGGCTCTCGGGACTCTGCGCATACAGCGCGTTGTCCTTCTTGAACCAGCGGCAGCCGCTGGCGCCCACGACCGCGACGGCCAGGACGGCGATGGCGACGTAACGGATGGGGGAATGGGATCGACGCATGGGTGGAGTTCTCCTGGGAAATCAGGCGGCGCGCGCGCGGCAGGACCCTTCCAGGTCCGCCGCCAGTCGCGTCGCGTCGTCGGCCTGCGCGCGATGCGCCTCGGCCAGGGGGGTCAACGGCAGGCGCAGCCCGTGGCCGAAGCCCTGGCGCGCCAGTACCGCCTTGACCGGGATCGGATTGGACTCGATGCCCGAAAACGCGTGGATCGGCTGCAGTTGTGCATCCCAGGCCATGGCCTCGTCCGCACGCCCGGCCCGCGCCAGATCGCACAGGCGACGGAACGCGGCGGGCACGATATTGGACACCACCGAGATCGTGCCGTCGGCACCGGCCAGCATCGCGCGCGCAGCGGTGGGATCGTCGCCGCTGAGCACCGAGAACCCCTCGCCCTGCAGCGCCAGCAGCGCCTGCATGCGCGCCTGCCCGTTGTGCGCCTCCTTGATGCCGACGATGCGCGGATGCGTCGCCAGCCCGGTCACGGTTTCGGGCAACAGGTCGGTACCAGTCCGCCCCGGCACGTTGTAGAGCAGCACCGGCACGCTGCCATCGTCGGCGACTGCGCGGAAATGGGCGTCCAGGCCTGCCTGGGTCGGGCGCACGTACGCCGGCACCACGACCAGCGCCGCATCGATGCCGAGCGCCGCCGCCCGACGGGTCAGCGCGACCGTCTTCGCCGTGCCCGGCTGACCGGTCCCGGCCAGTACCGGCACGCGGCCGGCGACCTGCGCGACCGTGGTGGCGATCAGCCAGTCGTATTCCTCGTCCTCCAGCGTGGCCGCCTCGCCGGTCGAGCCGGCGACCACCAGCCCCTGGGTGCCCGCTGCCAACTGTGCGTCCACCAGGCGTTTCCACGCCGACCGGTCGAGCGCGCCCGAGGGCGAGAACGGGGTGGCAAGGGCGGTGATGCTGCCGGAGAGTCGCAAGATGAGGCATCCAGGGCTTGGGGACGGGGCGACCGCGGTCGCCGGAACGCGCCCGTTGGGCGCACGAACGGCGGAAACACGCGGAAAATGCCGGCCGATGTTACTTGCGGCCGCGAAGCGCGGGCAAGTATGCTGACCGCGGCACCGGCCCCGGCCGGGTCGCCGTTCACCCTCCAGTCGCCCTCGACGCGCTTGCCGTCGAACAGATTCCCGCCGCGGACGCCGCCTTGACCGATTCCGATACCGCTTCACGGCCTGCGCCGAACGAGAACTACCTGCTCATCAACGCCTACACCACGCATCCGGCCTCGCCGCTGTTGTCGGTGTCGCGGCGGATCGCGGACAGCGGCTGCAATCTCGTCGACACCCGCCTGTCCACCGTGGGCCGCGATGTGTCAGTCACCGCGCTGGCCAATGGCCCATGGGACGCGGTCGCCAAGCTCGAGGCGATGCTCACCCGCCTGGAGCGCGAGGAAGGCCTGAAACTGATCTGGTACCGCACCGGCCCAAAGCCTGTGCAGTCGAACCTGCTGCCTTACGTGGTGGAAGTCGTCGCGGCCGACAAGCCGGGCATCCTGTATCAACTGGCGGATTTCTTCGACCGCCAAGGCATCACGATCGAGAGCCTGCACTCCTCGCGCTATCGCGCGATGCAGACCGGCGCGGACATGTTCTCGGCCCAGGTCACCATCGGCATTCCGTCGAACATGCACATCGCCGCGTTGCGCGACGATTTCCTCGAGTTCTGCGACCACCTCAATCTCGACGCCATCATGGACCCGATGAAGTTCTGATGCCGATGGTGCACCGCTTGCCTCCCGCATCGGCATCGCGCATCGTGATGCGCAACGCCACCGGCATGGAACGGCCGACTGTTCGATGAGCGCCACACCTCTCCCCGCCTCGACACTGCAGCTGCCGCTGGCCCTGTCCGGCGGTACGACCACCACGCTCGCCGCCTACGCGGGCCGCTGGCTGGTGCTGTACTTCTATCCCAAGGACGCCACGCCCGGCTGCACGACCGAGGGCCTGGACTTCAATGCGCTGCTGCCGCGCCTGCATGCGCTGGGGGCGGACGTGCTCGGTGTGTCGCGCGATTCGGTGCGCGCGCACGACAACTTCTGCGCCAAGCAGGGCATCGCCTTCCCGCTGGTCAGCGATGCCGACGAGGCGCTGTGCCGCGCATTCGACGTCATCCGCGAAAAGACCATGTACGGTCGCAAGGTGCTGGGCATCGAGCGCAGCACGTTCCTGATCGACCCGTCGGGCTGCATCGAGGCGCAATGGCGCAAGGTCCGCGTCGCCGGCCATGCCCAGGCCGTGTTCGACGCGCTGCAGGCCGCGCAATCCCGGTGATCGCCCTTGCCCGCCCCGGCGGCCGCCGTCCCGGATTCCGGGCCATGGCGGCGGCGCCGTGCGCGATCGATATCGGCCGGTTGCCCGGCCTCACCCGTTCTCGACCGCCGGCGCGGATGCTGGCCTCGACCCTGTCTCCCTCCCCGCCCCGCCACGGAGCGCCGCGACCACGATGATGACCCAAGGCAAGCGTGTCTACGTCCTCGACACCAACGTGCTGATGCACGACCCCACGGCGCTGTTCAAGTTCGAGGAGCACGATGTCTACCTGCCGATGCAGGTGATCGAAGAGCTCGACAACGCCAAGAAGGGCACCAGCGAATCGAGCCGCAATGCCCGGCAGGTCAGCCGGTTCATCAACGAGCTGATCGAAGCCTCGGGCAGTGAGCGCATCGCCTCGGGCCTGCCGCTCGCCCGCCCCCAGGGCCTGCAACTGCGCGGCGCGGCCAGCGTCGGCCACCTGCGCTTCCAGACCACGGTGCCCCAGGAGGACAAGACCTCGTTCGGCGCGGTCGCCCCCGACAACCGCATCCTCGGCGCGATCCTCGCACTCAAGCGCGAGGCGCCCGACGGCACGGTGGTGTTCATCTCCAAGGACATCAACCTGCGGATCAAGGCCGCGATCGCCGGCATCGCCAACGAGGACTACGAGAACGATCGCGCGCTCGACGATTTCAGCCTGCTCTACACCGGCGCGACCGCATTGCCCGAGGACTTCTGGACCCGGCACGGCAAGGATCTGCGCTCGTGGACCGACAAGGGCCGCACGTTCTACGAACTCGCCGCCGACGAGGAGGACGGCTGGTATCCCAACCAGTTCCTGTACCTGCCCGGGGACGAAGAATCGGAGTTCCGGGTGGTGGCGGTCGAGGACGGCCGCGCGACGCTGCAGATCGTCGACGACTTCCGCCACAACCAGCATGCGGTCTGGGGCATCCTGGCGCGCAACCGCGAGCAGAACTTCGCGCTCAACGCGTTGATGGACCCGGATGTCGACTTCGTCACGCTGCTGGGGACCGCCGGCACCGGCAAGACCCTGCTGGCACTGGCTGCGGGTCTGGCGCAGACGATGGACCAGCAGCGTTATCGCGAGATCATCATGACCCGCGCGACGGTCAGCGTCGGCGAGGACATCGGCTTTCTGCCCGGCACCGAGGAAGAGAAGATGACGCCGTGGATGGGCGCGCTGACCGACAACCTCGAGGTGCTCACGCACAACCAGGACGGCGGCAGTTGGGGCCGCGCGGCGACCAACGACCTGCTGGCGTCGCGGATCAAGATCCGCTCGCTGAACTTCATGCGCGGACGCACGTTCCTCAGCCGCTACCTGATCCTGGACGAGGCGCAGAACCTCACGCCCAAGCAGATGAAGACCTTGATCACCCGCGCAGGCCCAGGGACCAAGATCGTGTGCCTGGGCAACGTCGAGCAGATCGATACGCCCTACCTGACCGAGACGACCTCGGGCCTGACCTACGCGGTGGACCGCTTCAAGCACTGGGCGCACAGCGCGCACATCACGCTGCGCCGCGGCGAGCGTTCGCGCCTGGCCGATTTCGCGTCCGAGGTCCTCTGACCCCAGCCATCAGCCGGGATGTGCCCGACCGATTGGGGTCCACACGACGCCGGCACCCGCGCTGCGGGTGTCGGCATCCCGCGGCTCGCTACCCGCCACCTCCAACCAGGGCTGTGACGGCTGGATTGATGTATCAGCCATCGATTTGAACCGCTCTGGCTTGCATCGGCTTTCGCTGCGATGCAACATGCCGGCATGCGCCCAGGGCCGCCGCCGTGATCTCCGCCACCCAGCTGCGCGCCGCGCGTGCCTTGCTCGGTCTCGACCAGCGAATGCTGGCGGCGCTGTCGGGCGTCTCGTTGCCGACGATCCAACGCATGGAGGCCAGCGCCGGCGATGTGCGCGGGTCGATCGCGACGCTGACCAAGATCGTCGACGCGCTGGAAGCGGCAGGCGTCGAGTTGATCGGCAACGACCGCCCCAGCCATGGGCGTGGCCGCGGTGTGCGGCTCAAGGACCCGGCATGAGCCCGTTCCGACCATCGAAGGCGGTGCGCTGAGGCGATGGGGATGCAGCTGCCACGCTGGGTCTGGGTGGGCGCAGTGACGCTGGCGTGCATCGCCGGCATGGTCAATGTGACCGGCTACCTGGGCTTCGAGCATCTGGCCGTCAGCCATCTCACCGGCACCACCAGCCTGCTCGGCGCCGCGCTCGCCGACGGCGACTGGCGCTCGGTGCGCCATCTGTGGGCGATGCTGATCGCCTTCAGCATCGGCGCGATGCTCAGCGGCCTGATCATCCAGGACAGTGCGCTGCGCCTGGGACGACGCTATGGCGTCGCGCTCGCCCTTGAGTCGGCGCTGCTGCTGGCCGCGGTCCCGCTGTTTTCGTCCCAGCCCCTCCACGGCGCGCTGTTGGCGGCAATGGCCTGCGGCCTGCAGAACGCGATGGTGACCACCTACAGCGGCGCGATCGTGCGCACGACCCATCTCAGCGGCATGTTCACCGACCTTGGCATCGGCCTGGGCCATCTGATCCGCGGCAAACCACTGCCGATGCGCCGGCTCACGCTCAGCGGACTGATCATCACCGGCTTCCTCGGCGGCGGCGTGCTCGGCACCTGGTTGTTCCGGGCGTTGCACTACCACGCGCTGCTGATCCCGGCGGCGCTGACCGGCCTGACCGGTCTGAGCTATGTGGGCTACCGGCACTGGACGCTGGTGCGCGCTACGCGCCGCGTCGAGTGAACGTCTGCCCGTGCGCACCGGGCGTTGCGGCAGAATAGCGCCATGTCCGACACCCCTCGCCCCCCTTCCGCGCTCACCATCGCCGGCTCCGACTCGGGCGGCGGTGCAGGCATCCAGGCCGATCTGAAGACCTTCGCGGCGCACCGCGTGCACGGCCTGTCGGCGATCGCCGCGCTCACTGCGCAGCACACCCGCGGCGTGAGTGCGGTGCACGCGCCGCCGGTCGCATTCCTGCAGGCGCAGATCGACGCCTGCTTCGACGACTTCGACGTGCGTGCAGTGAAGATCGGCATGCTCGCCACCGCGTCGATCGTGGTCGCGGTGGCCGACGCGCTCGCCGCACATCCGCACGTCCCGGTGGTGCTCGACCCGGTGATGATCGCGACCTCCGGCGCCAAGTTGCTCGACGACGATGCGCTCGAAGCCCTGCGCACCCGGCTGCTGCCGCGTGCGACCGTGCTCACCCCCAACATCCCTGAGGCGGAACTGCTGCTCGGTTCGCCGATCACCGATGCCGCCCGCGCCCGCACCGCACTGGGCGAGCTGCGCGCGCTTGGTGCGCGCGGCGTGCTGCTCAAGGGCGGCCACCTCGACGAGGGCGACCGCGTGGTGGACCGCTACGCCGATGCGCAGACGCAGTTCGAACACGACGCGCCGCGCCTGGCGATCGACGGCCACGGCACCGGCTGCACGCTGTCGTCGGCGATCGCCGCGCAATTGGCGCTGGGCGCGTCGGCGGCGGACGCCTGCCGCCAGGGCATCGACTACGTGCACGCGACGATGCGCGACGCCTACCGGCCAGGGCGCAGCGCGGTCAGCGTGCTCGGCCACCTGGGGCCGATCGCCCGATGAGCACGCCGTCGCCGCCCCTGCCCCTGGTCGCAGGCGACGGCCATCGCTACGAACTGATCGCGCGCGTGCCGGCTGTGCCACAGCGCAGCCTGCTCTGGCTGCCCGCGCTGGGCGTGGCGGCGCGCCACTACCTGCCGTTCGCCGAACGCCTGGCGGCGCGGGGCATCGCGGTCTTCCTGCACGAATGGCGCGGCATCGGCGCAAGCGCGCTGCGTGCAGGACGACACGTCGATTGGGGCTATCGCGAACTGCTGGCCGACATCGCCTGCAGCGAGGCGGCGATGCGCACGGCCGTCCCCAATGCTGGCCGCATCGTCGGCGGGCACAGTCTCGGCGGCCAACTCGCTTGCTGCCATCTGGCCTGTCGACCCGACGCGGCGCAGGCGCTGTGGCTGGTCGCCAGCGGCGCGCCGTACTGGCGCGCGTTTTCCGGCCCGCGCGCGCTCGCGCTGCCGGCGCTCTACCGGTTCATGGCCTGGCTGTCGCGGGTCAACGGCGCACTGCCCGGTCGCCGGCTCGGCTTCGGCGGCAACGAGGCCCGCGGCGTCATCGCCGACTGGACGCGCAGCGGGCTGTCGGGCCGCTATTGCGCCGCCGGCCTGGACCTGGACTTGGACACCGCGCTGCATCGGGTCGATGTCCCGGTCGCGGCCGCCGTGCTGGTCGACGACTGGATGGCCCCGGCCTCCTCGTTGCGCTACCTGCTCGGCAAGCTCGCCACGCCGGCGCCGACGATCGCGACCTTCGATGCCCAGGCGCTGGGCATCGACGCCGATCATTTCGCCTGGATGCAGCGGCCCGATACGATCGCCGACTGGCTCGCGCAGCGCTGACCCGGTCGCCCCGGGGCGCTGCGCTAAACTGCGCTGTCCTCTTCCCGAACGTCCCCTCGTCCATGAGCGCAACGCCACCCGCACGCGACGACATCCGCATCTCCGTCGTCGGCCTGGGATACGTCGGCCTGCCGCTCGCGGTCGCGTTCGGGCGGCGCCACCCCACGCTGGGCTTCGACATCGACCAGGCGCGCATCGAGCAGTTGCAGGCCGGGCAGGACCATACCCGCGAGTTGTCCGAAGACCAACTGCGCGCGGCGAGCCACCTGCACTACAGCGCCGACCCGGCAGCGCTCGCGCGCTGCAACGTACACGTGATCACGGTGCCGACGCCGGTCGACGACTACCGCCGCCCGGATCTGTCGGCGCTGGAAAGCGCGAGCCGAGCGGTCGGCGCGACGCTCGCGGCCGGCGATGTGGTGATCTACGAATCCACGGTGTATCCGGGCGCGACCGAGGAGGTCTGCGTCCCGATCCTCGAACAGGCCTCGGGCCTGCGCTACCGCGACGATTTCCAAGTCGGCTACAGCCCTGAGCGCATCAACCCGGGCGACAAGCTGCACCGCCTGGAGAACACACTGAAGGTCACCGCCGGTTCGTCGCCTGAGGCGGCCGATTTTGTCGATGCGCTGTATCGCGACATCGTCCAGGCCGGTACGCACCGGGTCTCGAGCATTCGCGTGGCCGAGGCGGCGAAGGTCATCGAGAACACCCAGCGCGACGTCAACATCGCGCTGGTCAACGAACTGGCACTGATCTTCGAGCGGCTCGGCATCGATACCTACGAGGTGCTCGAAGCAGCCGGCACGAAATGGAACTTCCTGCCGTTCCGCCCCGGCCTGGTCGGCGGCCACTGCATCGGCGTCGATCCCTACTACCTCACCCACAAGGCCCAGCAGATCGGCTACCACCCGGAGGTCATCCTCGCCGGACGCCGCATCAACGACAGCATGGGCCTGCACGTGGCCCAGCGGCTGGTGAAGCTGATGCAGCAGCGCGGTATCCAGACCGCCGGCGCACGCGTGCTGGTGCTGGGCCTGGCCTTCAAGGAAAACTGCCCGGACCTGCGCAACACGCGCGTGGTCGACGTCGTCGCCGAACTGCGCAGCTATGGCGTCGAAGTGGACGTGCACGACCCCTGGGTGGCCCCGGCCTATGCCGAGCACGAGTACGGCCTGCGCCCGGTCGCTGTGCCCGAGGCGGGCGCCTACGACGCCATCGTGCTGGCGGTCGCCCACAGCCAGTTCCGCGAACTCGGCAGTGCAGGCATCCGCGCCTACGGCAAGCCCGGCGCGGTGCTGTTCGACGTCAAGGCGATCCTGCCGGCCGACGAGGTCGACGCACGGCTGTAGCGCCGCCCCCTATGCGCGCTTGACGCCGCGCGAGCGCCGCCGTCAAGCGCGGTGATAGGGATGGTTGGCCAGCATCGCCGCAGCGCGGTAGAGCTGTTCGGCCAGCACCAGTCGCACCAGCATGTGCGGCAAGGTCAGCGGCCCCAACGACCAGCGCTCGTCGGCGCGCGCCAGCACCGCATCGGCGTGGCCTTCCGGTCCGCCGATCAGGAAGGCCAGATCCCGCCCCTGCGCCCGCCAGTGTTCCAGCCGCTGGGCGAGGTCCTCGGACGAATGCATGCGGCCGCGGCCGTCGAGCGCCACCACCAGCGCATTGCGTGGCAGCGCGGCGAGCACGCGCGCCCCCTCGTCGGCCATCGCACGCGCCGTGTCGCGGCCCTTGCCGCGCAGGCCCGGCTCGACCTCGACCAGGTCCAGCGGCAACCAGTGCGACAGGCGCTTGCGGTACTCGCCGAAGCCATCGACCACCCAGCCGGGGGCACGCTCGCCGACCGCGACCAGTCGGGCCTTCATGCAGTCATGCGCGGCAGACGGCCATCGGCCGGGGCCGAACGCCGATTCACCCGTCGCTGCGCGGCTCGCCGGCGCCCGGTGGCTGGTCGCCGACGGTCCACAGGCGCTCGAGCGCGTAGAACTCGCGCACGCGCGGCAGCATGACGTGCACGACCACATCGCCCAGGTCGACGAGCACCCACTCGGCCTCGCGTTCGCCCTCGACGCCGAGCGGCTGGCAGTCAAGCTGCTTGGCGCGCTTGACGACCTCATCGGCGATCGACTTCACGTGGCGGCTGGAGGTGCCGGAGGCGACGACCATGAAGTCGCAGACGCTGCTGCGGCCCCGCACGTCGATATCGACGACATCGACGGCCTTGAGGTGGTCGACCGCGTCGAGCGCGGTGCGGAGCAGAACATCTGCCGCCGGCGGCGGCTCGGGCAGACGGGTCTTGATGACGTGGGCGGTATCGGACAAGGGATCGGGACTCGGAAAGTGCGGCGTGGATTATAGCGGAGCGCCCGGCGGCGGCCGGTACAGCCCCTTCTCCTGGATGAATGCGGCCACCGCGTCAGGCACCAGGCCCACCAGCGGTGCACCGGCGGCCGCCCGTGCGCGCACCTGCGTGGCCGAGACCGGATGCAGCGGCTGGCGCAGGCGCAGTACCCGCCCGGCCGGGGTCGCCGACAGCGCCGCCGGGTCATCGGTCCAGCGATCGGCCAGGCAGGCCGCCAACGCCGGCGCCAGCGCACCGTCCAGGCCGCTGCCTGGACGCTCGGCGACCACCAGGTGCGCCAACGCGAACAGCGCCTGCCAGCGATGCCAGCCGGGCAGGCCCAGCAGGCTGTCGGCACCGACCAGCCAGGCCAGCGGCCGGGCATCGCCCAGGCGCGCGCGCAGCGCGGCCAAGGTGTCGACGGTGTAGCTGCGGCCGCCACGCTGCAGTTCCTCCGGATCGAGCAGCAGGCCCGGCTCGCCGTCGATCGCCAGCGCGATCATCGCCGCGCGCTGCGCGGCATCGGCACCGGGCGGCGCGCGATGCGGCGGGTCGGCAGCGGGCATCAGCCGGACCGTGCAGCCCAGCGCGTCGCGCGCGGCCCGCGCGATCGCCAGATGGCCGCAATGCAGCGGATCGAAGGTGCCGCCGTAGACCAGGTAGAGCATCGCCGGGGTCAGGCCGCCAGCAGCGCGCCGGCCCGGGCGTCGGCGACCGCGATCAGCAGCCGCTCGAGCGCGAGCCAGGCGTCGGCCGGGTCGATCCCCGGCCGGCCGCGCCCCTTGGCGATCCGGTCGATCCGGCCGGCCTCGGCGACGAAGCGGTCCCAACGCGCAGCCGGGTGCCGCTGCAGCGCACGCCGGTAGCCGGCCTGGCGCGCGTCCCAGATGCGCTGGGCCTTGAACTCGGCCGCCATGTTGCCGCCGCGCACCTGGACCTGTGCCAGGCTGGCCGCGCGCGTGAGCTCCATGACGATCATGCCCATCAGCGCAGGAATCGCCGCGCCCTCGGCGCGCAGGCCCGCCAGCATCCGCGCAGCCTGCGCCGGCTGGCCGTTCATCGTCGCATCGAGCAGCCGGAACACGTCGTAACGCGCGGCATCGGCGACCAGCGCCTGCATCCGTGCCACATCCAGCGGCTGGCCGTCGGCCAGCAGCGCGAGCTTGTCGACCTCCTGCGCTGCAGCCAGCAGGTTGCCGTCGACGCGCTCGGCCAGCAGTTGCACCGCGGCCCGCTCGGCGGGCACGCCGCGACTGCGCAGGCGCGCCTCCATCCAGCCTTCGAGTTCGTGTGGCTTGACCTGCCAGGCGACGACCAGATGCCCGACCGCCGCCACCGCCTCGCTCCACTTGCCGCCGTGCTGGCGGCTCCATTCGCCGCCGGTGATCAGCAAGGTGACGTCAGCCGGCGGATCGGCGCAGAAGCCGGCGATGACCTGCGCGCCCTCCTTGCCGGGCTTGGTCGTGGGCAGGCGCAGCTCGACCAGCCGTCGGCTGGCGAACAGGCTCGGCGCTCGGAACGTGGCTTCGAGCGCGTTCCAGTCCACATCGCGGCCTTCGGGCTCGAAGACTTCGCGCTCGGACACGCCCTGGGCCCGTGCCGCGGCCCGGACCGCGTCGGCGGCCTCGAGCACACGCAGCGGCTCGGGGCCGGCGATCAGATAGGCCGGCCGCAATGGCTCGCGCGCCAGTTGCGCGGGCAGGCGTTCGGGGGTCAGTTCCACGGCGGGGACACGCCGCTGGCCGGGGCCGCCGCCATCAATTGCGCACGCGTTCCTGCGGGTTGCGGAACACGGCGTCGATGCGGCGGATGATCGAGGCGGTCATCTCGCGCTCGAGCTCGCGAGACAGCAGCTCGCGCTCGGAATCGGCGCCGATCGAGTCGGTCGGCAACGCAAGATAGTCACGCGCCAGCTCGATCGCCTGCTGGGGCACGATGTCCCGGCCGTCGGCGTCGCGCATCGTGAACACCACCGCGTAGCGCAGCGTGTACTCCTGCGCGCGGCCCTGGGCATCGAGGCTGGCCGGCAGCGACGCCCAGCGCTCGGAGCGGATGTCGAGCACCGCGACGTCGACCGCATCCTCCTCGGCGATCTGCGCGCCGGCCGCGGCCAACGCGCGCTCGACCGAACGCGCGAGCCGGCTGTAGGGATCGGACGAGACGATGTCCACAGGCCCCAGCTCCGCCGGCAGCGTCAGTGCGTTGCGCAGATGGAAGCCGCAGGCCGACAGGGTCAGCGCAAGAACCGCAGCGACGGCGGCCAGACGGAGGGAAACCGGGCGAAGGATGCTCATGGGCGGAGTCTGGACGAGGCGGTCTTGGCCGGCAAGCGGCGCGCGGACGCGCCGCCCCGGCAGGTTCAGGCGGCGACGATGTTGACGATCTTGCCCGGCACGACGATCACCTTGCGCACGGTCATCTGTGCCAGGAAGCGCGCCACGTTGGGCTCGGCCAAGGCCTGCGCCTCGACCGCGTCCTTGGCGGCATCGGCGGCGACCTCGATCGTCCCACGCAGCTTGCCGTTGACCTGGACGGCCAGGGTCAGCGCATCGCGGGCCAACGCGGCCGGGTCGACGCGCGGGAACGGCTGGTCCTCGAGCAGTGTCTCGGGGTGGCCCAGCAGTTGCCACAGCGCGTGCGCGATGTGCGGGGTGATCGGATTGAGCAGCAATACGATCGTCGAGAAGGTCTCCTGCAGCAACGCGCGTGCGTTGGCGTCGTCGGCCTCGAATTTCTGCACATGGTTGAACAACTCCATCACCGCCGCGATCGCGGTGTTGAAGCTGTGGCGGCGGCCATAGTCGTCGCCCACCTTCTGGATCGCCTCGTGCAGTTGCCGGCGCAGCGTCCGCTGCGCCGGGGTAGCGGCGGCGACGTCGAAGGCGCCGGCGGGGCCGGCCTCGACGTGCCGCTGGACCTGCGTCCACAGCCTGCGCAGGAAGCGCGCCATGCCCTCGACGCCGGCCTCGTTCCATTCCAGCGACTGCTCGGGCGGGGCGGCGAACATCGAGAACAGGCGCACGGTGTCGGCACCGTACTTGTCGATCATCGACTGCGGATCGACGCCGTTGTTCTTGGACTTGGACATCTTCTCCACGCCGCCCACCTGCACCGGCGCGCCGTCGAGCCTGGACACTGCACCGACGATACGGCCCTTGTCGTCGCGCGAGACCTCGACGTCGGCTGGACGGATCCAGTCCTTGCCGCCGTTGGCCTGCTCCCGATAGAACGTCTCGGCGATCACCATGCCCTGGGTCAGCAGGTTGCGGACCGGCTCGTCGCCCTGCACCAGGCCCGCGTCGCGCATCAGGCGATGGTAGAAGCGGAAGTACAGCAAGTGCAGGATCGCGTGCTCGATGCCGCCGATGTACTGGTCGACCGGCATCCAGTAATTGGCGCGCTCGTCGACCATGTCCGCAGCGCCGGGCGAGGTGTAGCGCGCGGTGTACCAGCTCGACTCCATGAAGGTGTCGAAGGTGTCGGTCTCGCGCTCGGCCGGGCCGCCGCAGTCCGGACAGGTGGTCTTGCGCCACTGCGGATCGGACTTGATCGGCGACTGCACGACGCCCGGGTTGGCGAACGCGCCCTCGACATCCTCGGGCAACAGGACCGGCAACTGGTCCTCCGGCACCGGCACCGCGCCGCAGGCCTGGCAGTAGATCACCGGAATCGGGCAGCCCCAGTAGCGCTGGCGGCTCACGCCCCAGTCGCGCAGCCGGAAGTTGACCTTGCGTGCGCCCTGCCCCTGCGTGCCCAGGTACGCGGCCAGCGCATCGAAGGCGCCGTCGAAATCCAGGCCATCGTACTGACCGGAATTGATCAGCACGCCGCGCTCGGTGTAGGCGCCGCGCTGCTCGATGCCGTCGAGATAGTCGCGAACCACCGCGACCGCCGCCGAGGTGTCGTAGGCATCGACCGACCCGCCGGCCAACGCGGCCTGGAACGGGTCGGCGTCGTGGGCAACGTCGCCGATCACCTCGCGCAACGCATCGCGTACTGCCAGCGGCACGATCACCGGCCGCACCGGCAGGCCGTAGGCCTTGGCGAACTCCCAGTCGCGCTGGTCGTGCGCAGGCACCGCCATCACCGCGCCGGTGCCGTAGCCCATCAACACGAAGTTGGCGACGTAGATCGGCACATCCTCGCCGGTGACCGGATGGATCGCCCACAGGCCGGTCGCCATGCCGCGCTTGTCCTGGGCCTCGAGCTCGGCCTCCGACACGCCGCCCTGGCGCAGGTCGGCCAGGAACGCGGCCAGCTCAGGATTGTCCTGCGCGGCCTTGAGCGCCAGCGGGTGCTCGCCGGCGATGCTCAGGAAGGTGACGCCCATCAGCGTGTCGGGACGCGTGGTGTAGACGGTCAGCGGGGTCGCTTCGCCGTCGACCGCGAAGGTGATCTCCAACCCCTCGCTGCGGCCGATCCAGTTGCGCTGCATGGTCTTGACCGAATCCGGCCAGCCCTCGAGCGTGTCCAGGCCGTCGAGCAGTTCCTGCGCGTAGTCGGTGATCTTCAGGAACCACTGCGGGATCTCGCGCTTCTCCACCACCGCGCCCGAGCGCCAGCCGCGGCCGTCGATGACCTGCTCGTTGGCGAGCACGGTCTGGTCGATCGGATCCCAGTTGACGACCGCATTGCGGCGGTAGGCCAGACCCTTTTTCATCAGCCGCACGAACATGCGCTGCTCGTGCACGTAGTAGTCCGGGCTGCAGGTGGCGAACTCGCGGCCCCAGTCGATCGCATAGCCCAGCGCCTGCAGCTGTCCGCGCATATGGTCGATGTTGGCGTAGGTCCACTTGGCCGGCGCGGTCGCGTTCTTGATCGCCGCGTTCTCGGCCGGCAGGCCGAACGCGTCCCAGCCCATCGGCTGCAGCACGTTCTTGCCGATCATGCGCTGGTAGCGGCTGATGACGTCGCTGAGCGTGTAGTTGCGCACGTGGCCCATGTGCAGCGCACCGGAGGGGTAGGGCAGCATCGACAGGCAGTAGTACTTGGGCCGGTCGCTGCGCTCGACGACTTCGAAGGCATGGGTGTCGGTCCAGAACCGCTGGGCGTCGGCCTCGACGCGGGTAGGCTGATAGGCGTTGGACGACGGAGCTGCGGGATCGCTGGACACGGACGGTTCTGCGGAGCGGAGGACAGCCGGCAAGCCTACCCCAGCGCCCCGGCGTCCGCCACGCAGGCCGCAGCGCCACCGGGCCGCTGCTAGACTGACCTGATGTCTAGGACATCATCGTGCTCCCGATCCCGTGCCCTGCGCCTGCCCGCGATCCTGCTGGCGTTCGTGCTGCTGGTGGGTGCCGCCACCGCGGCGATCGTCGGCGTGCGCGGCCTGGAGCGCGCGAACGGGTCGCTCGAACACAGCTACCTGGTGATCAACCTGCTGGTCGCCTCGGAGGCGGCGCTGCACGAAGCCGAGTCCAAGGCGCGCGGCTATCGCCTGACCGGCCGCGAGAGCTTCCGTCCCGAGTACGGCGACGCGGTGGCGCGCGCCAGCCAATCCAGTCGCCGGCTGATCGAGCTGACAGCCGACAATCCGTCGCAGCAGGCGCTGGCGCGCACCTTCGACGCCGACATGCAGCGTCACTTGAGCACGATGGAAATCCTGCTCGACCCGGTGCAGATGGCCGCTCTGCCCGACCAAGAACGCCAACGGCGGATCAGCGACAACGTGCGCCGCGCCACCGCGATGTCGGCATTGCGCCAGCAGATCATGGATGAGGAAAGCCGGCTGCTGGCCGAACGCCAGGTCACCAGCCAGCAGCGGGCGACCTTGCTGGTGGTGTTCATCGTGCTGGCGTTCGTCGTCGCGCTGGGTCTGCTGGTCTTCATGCAGTGGAGCCTGTGGCGCGAAAATCAGCGCAACCGCCTGCTCGAGCGCGACGCGCGCAACGCAATGCGCGACCTGCACGCGCTGTCGGAACAGCGGCACACCCAGAGCGAGTACGCGGGCATGCTGCAGAGCTGCCAGAGCCGCGAGGAGATCGTCGCGCTGACCACGCGCGCGGTCGTCGAGCTGGTGCCCGGCGCCAGCGGGCGTTGCTACCTGGCGCGCCCGTCGCAGAACTTCCTCGAAAGCGCCGCCACCTTCGGCGAGCATCCGATCAGCCACGAGGACACCGTCACCCAGGACGACTGCTGGGCCCTGCGCCGCGGCCAGCCGCACTACCTGCGCGGCCGCAGCGGCGGGCTGCGCTGCGCGCACATCGATCGGGACGTGCCGCTGGACGGCGTGTCGACCTTGTGCGTGCCGCTGATCGCGCAGGGCCAGTCGCTGGGCATGCTGCACGTCAGCGCGGCGAGCGATGCGTCGAGCGGCGACAACGACGCCGCGATCCTGGCCTCGCTGTCGGAGCAGATGGCATTGGCGCTGGCCAACCTGCAATTGCGCGAGACCCTGCGCACGCAGTCGCTGCGCGATCCGTTGACTTCGCTGTTCAATCGCCGCTATCTCGAAGTGAGCCTGGCGCGCGAGCTCCAGCGCTGCGAGCGCCGCAACCTGCCGCTGTCGCTGATGATGCTCGACGTCGACCACTTCAAGCGCTTCAACGACACCCACGGCCATGCCGCGGGCGACGCCGTGCTCAGCCAGGTCGGCCGGCTGATCCAGGCCGGCGTGCGGACCGAGGACATCGCCTGCCGATACGGCGGCGAAGAGTTCACGGTGGTGCTGCCCGAACTCGACGCGGCGAATGCGCGCGTACGCGCCGAGCAGATCCGCCGCGCGGTCGAGATCTCCAGCCTGCAGCACATGGGGCAGACCCTCGGCCCGGTGACACTGTCGATCGGCATCGCGACCTTCCCCGCCAACGGCACCACGCCCGAACTGCTGCTGCAGGTCGCCGATGCGACCCTGTATCGCGCCAAGGCCGAAGGCCGCAACCGCGTGCTGCACGCCTCGCAGACCGACTGAAGCTGCGGCACAGGCCGCACGATCGTGCTTCAATCCGGCTTCCTGTCCCGGCCGTCCGGAGCCCGCCGCATGTCCAGCCGCTTCCGCCTCACCGCACCGTCCCCGGTGCTCGCCCTGCTCGCCGCCGCCCTGCTCGCACCGGCCGCGCAGGCCCAGGACCGGACCGCGCTGCAGTGCGAGCGCCTGTTCGATGCGCGCAGCGGGCGCGTGCTCGGCGCGCATACGGTCGTGGTCGCCGACGGCCGGATCGAATCGGTCACCGCCGGTCATGCGGCCTCGGCGGAGCCGGCACGCACGATCGCGCTCGCTGGACGCACCTGCATGCCCGGCTGGACCGACCTGCACGTGCACCTGGGCTCGCAGTCCGGCCCGCAGAGCTATTCGGAAGGCTTCCGCCTCGACCCGGTCGATTTCGCCTACCGCTCGGTTGGCTACGCGGAAAAGACCCTGCTCGCCGGCTTCACCACGGTGCGCGATCTCGGCGGCGAAGTCGCGCCGCATCTGCGCGATGCGATCGAACAGGGCCTGGTACGCGGCCCGCGGATCTTCGCGGCCGGCAAGTCGATCGCCACCACCGGCGGCCATGCCGATCCCAGCAACGGCTACAACTCGATGCTCTCGCACCTGCTCGGCCCGCCGGGACCGACCGAAGGCGTGATCAACTCCATCGACGACGCCCGCCAGGCCGTGCGCCAGCGCTACAAGGACGGCAGCGACGTGATCAAGATCACCGCCACCGGCGGCGTGCTCAGCTACGCCCGATCCGGCGATGCGCCGCAGTTCACCGTCGACGAAGTGCAGGCGGTGGTCGACACCGCCAAGGACTACGGCTATCGCGTCGCCGCGCATGCCCACGGCACCGAGGGCATGAAGCGCGCGGTGCTGGCCGGCGTGACCAGCATCGAACACGGCACCCACATGGACGAGGAGGTCATGCGACTGATGAAGCAGCGCGGCACCTGGTACGTGCCGACCATCTACGCCGGGCGCTTCGTCGCCGACAAAGCGCGCGAACCGGGCTACTTTCCCGAGGTCGTGCGCCCGAAGGCGGCGACGATCGGCGCGCAGATCCAGGACACCGCAGCGCGCGCCTACCGCGCCGGGGTCCCGATCGCGTTCGGCACCGACCAGGGCGTGGGCCCGCACGGCGACAACGCGCGCGAGTTCGTCTACATGGTCGAGGCCGGTATCCCGGCGGCGTACGCGCTGCAGTCGGCGACGCTGCACGCGGCCACGGTGCTGGGCGTCGACGACCAGGGCCTCGTCGAAGCCGGGCGGCGCGCCGACATCATCGCGATGCCGGGCGACCCGGTCGCCGACATCAATGCGGTGCTGGCGGTCGACTTTGTGATGAAGGCCGGCCGCGTGTACCGCACGCCGGACGCATCGGTAACGCGCGACTGAGTCAGCCGGCCCGGCGCGGCAATCGCCACGCCAGCCAGGCCGTCCAGCCGCACCAGGCCAGCAGCAGCACGCGGTCGGCCGCACCGGCGGCCGCGACCGCCGGCGATGCCAGCGCGGCCACGACCGCGAGCGTGGCCAGCAGCGAGACCAGCCGCACACCCGGCACGACGACGACGGCCAGGCCCGCGCCGGCGCCGAAGGCCAGCGCCCACAGCATCCACGCGCTCGCATGCGCCCGGCTGCCGCCACCGTCGAGGTCGCCGGCATCGAGCGGCAGCGCGCCCTGCAGCGCGAACAGCAGCGCCGCGAGCAGCCACAGACGCAATGCGATGCCGACGGCCAGGCCCGCGTCCGGCCACCAGCGCGCGCGCGCGCGCCACGCCACCGCGCCCAGGGCGAGGCCGGGCAGCACGAACGCGAGCAGATTGAACACACCCGCATGCGGCAGCCCGTGCGCGCCTGGCAACGCCAGCGGCAAGCCGGGCGCCAGGCCCACGAAGCGCGCGAAGCCGAGCATCGCCAGCCAGGTCGCGGCATGCGCCACGAGCACCGCCCCCAGCGATCGCCATCGCACCGATCTCACCATCCGCCCCACTCCGGCCTTGTCCGGCCCGGATGATAGGCCCCGGCACGCCACCGCGCCGCTGTCGACCAGGGTCACGACAGGCTGCACTCGAGGTCGCGCTTGTATCCTGCGCAACCGTCGCCACCTCTAGTCGGGCCGCTCCGGCGGCTCCCCGATCGCAACCGGAAAACCGCATGCTCCTCAACGGCCAAGCCCCCACTCCCGAACGCTCGCCTCATATCGTCGATGTCACCACCGAGACCTTCGAGTCGGCGGTGCTGCAGGCCTCGCTCGAAGTGCCGGTCCTGGTGGACTTCTGGGCGGAATGGTGCGGCCCGTGCAAGACCCTGGGTCCGGTGCTCGAAAAGCTGGCAGCCGAGTACAACGGCGCCTTCATCCTGGCCAAGGTCGACGTCGACAAGGAATCGCAGATCGCCGCGGCATTCCAGATCCGCTCGGTGCCCACGGTCTTCCTGATCGCCGGGGGGCAGCCAGTGGACGGCTTTCCGGGCGCGCTGCCCGAAGGCCAGTTGCGCGAGTTCCTCCAGCGGCACGGCATCGTGCCGGCCGAGGACGACGTCGCGTCGCCCGAGGAGGCCGCCCCGCTCGATCCGCAAGCCGAAGTCGCGCGCCTGCGCGAGGCAGTGGCCGCCGAGCCCGACAAGGCGGAGCTGCGGCTCGACCTGGCGCTGGCGCTGCTGCAGACCGGCGCCGCACAGCAAGCCGAAGGCCTGCTCGACGGGCTGCCGGCCAATCTCGCCACCGACGATCGCGCCGTGAAGGCCCGGGCACGTCTGGAGTTTGCCGCGCTGCTGGTCGACGCGCCGCCCGCCGATGCGTTGCAGGCGGCGATCGAACGCGATCCTGCGGACCTGCGCGCCCGCCATCTGCTGGGCGTGCGCCAGATCGTCGCTGGCGATGCGCAAGACGGCCTGGAGCAGTTCATCGAGATGCTGCGCCGCGACCGCAGCTTCGAGGACGGCCTGCCGCGCAAGGCGCTGATCGACGCATTCCGCATCGTCGACGACGCCGAACTCGTCGGCCGTTACCGCAGGAAGATGGCCTCGCTGCTGTTCTGACAGCGCGACGCCGCGACGCCCGCATCGGTCCGCCCCGGTGCGGGCGCCGCGCAAACATACAGGTGCGTATGGTAGTGTCCGAACGTCCTGGCCACGTCCCTCGTCCATGTCGCCGCGCCTCGCCCGCCTGCTGTTCAATCTCTGGCCGCCGTTCCTGTTCACCGGGATCCGCGTCACCGCGCTGACGCCCGGGCTTTCGCATGCCCGGGTCGAGCTGCGCCGGCACTGGTACAACCGAAATTACGTCGGCACCCACTTCGGCGGCAGCCTGTTCGCGATGACCGACCCGTTCTGGATGCTGATGACGCTGCACGCGCTCGGCGACGACTACGTGGTCTGGGACAAGGCCGCCGAGATCGAATTCATCCGTCCCGGGCGCGGCACCGTGCACGCCACCTTCGATCTGGATGCGGCGACGGTCGAGGCGATCCGCGTGGCGACCGCGCACGGCGACAAGCATCTGCGCTGGTTCACCACCGACGTCGTCGACGCTGCGGGCGAACCGGTCGCCCGCGTACGCAAGCAGATCTATGTGCGCCGCAAACGCGACCGCGGCAGCGCCCCCGCACCTGCCTGATCCGCGCACGCCACGCCCCAAGCCATCGACCGCTCGGTATGCTGTAGCGCCACGGGGAAGACGCATGTCGCAGACCACAAGTGGATACGAGTCGCCTGCGCTGCCGCAGATCGCGGGCTATCGCCTGCTGCGCGTCATCGGCCACGGCGGCATGGCGACGGTGTACCTGGGCACGCAACTGTCGCTGGGACGCGATGTCGCCATCAAGGTCATGCGTCCCGAGACGCTGGCCGATGAGGTCAGCCGACGCCGGTTCGAGAACGAGACGCGGACGATCGCGCGCCTGGAGCATCCCAACATCGTCGGCATCCACGACGTCGGTCGCACCGCCGACGGGCTGCCCTGGTACGCGATGCCCCACCTGCCGCATGGACACCTGGGCCAGCGCGACCTGCGCGGCGACCAGGCTCGGGTCCGCACGGTCCTGCACGCCCTGCTGTCGGCGCTGGCCTATGCGCATGCGCGCGGGGTGATCCACCGCGACGTCAAGGCCGAGAACGTGCTGTTCGACGAAACCGATCGGCCGCTGCTGGCGGACTTCGGCATCGCACTGCGCCGCGGCTACGGCACCCGGATGACGATGGTCGGGCTGGCGGTGGGCAGCACCGCATACATGGCGCCCGAGCAGGCCCGCGGGCAGCAGGTCGACTTCCGCGCCGACCTCTACAGCGTCGGCGTGCTGGCCTGGGAAATGCTCACCGGCGCACTGCCGTTCGAGGGCGAGGACGCGCTGTCGATGGCGCTGGCGCACGTGCAGAACCCGGTGCCGCGCCTGCCGCCCGAGCTGCGCCACTGGCAGCGGTTCCTGGACCAGGCGCTGGCGAAGTCGCCCAAGCGGCGGTTCGCCGATGCCGGACAGATGTTGCGGGCGCTCGGGCAGGTGCCCCAGCGCGATGGCGAGGCCCGGATCACCGGGCAGATCCGCCGGATCGGCCGCGGCGGGCGCCGCCTGTTGCCGTGGCTGGCGCTGCCGGTCGTGCTGCTGGCCGGCGTCGGCGTCTGGCGCGCCTGGGAGCGTCCCTCGGCCACGACCGCGGCGGCCGACGAGGCGGCGCCGGCCGCATCGAGCGCGAGCGCGCCGCCGGTCGCGCACCAGGCAGCCGCCAACGGCGACGCCGATGCCGATCTCGCACCGCAGGCCGATCCCGACGCGACGGCGGCCGCCGCCGGCATCGAAGCCTCGCAGGCCGCGCCGGTGTCGGAGGCCGACCGCCACCTCACCGCCGCCGAGCGCCTACTGCGGGCCGGACGGCTGGCGGCACCGCACGACGACAACGCGCTCGAGCGCCTGCGCCGCGCGCGCGCAGCCGATGCCCAGCACCTGGGGCTGCCGTCGCTGACCGCGCGCGTCTTCGCCGCGGTCGGCAGCCGCGCCGGGACGCTGATCGCCAGCGGCGACGACGACGCGGCCACCGAACTGCTGCAGGCCGCACGCGCACATGCCGGCAGTGCCGAGGAGGTCGCGGCGCTGCAACCGGTGCGCGCGCAAGTCGCCGATGCGATCGAGGCGCGCGTCGCCGACGCCGTGACCGCGGTCGATCGCGACGACGCGATCGCCAGCCTGGCCGCCGCCGACGCCATCGGGCTCGACACCGCGACCAAGGCGCGCCTGCGCCGCGAGGCCCAGGCCATTCCCGACCTCAACGCGCTCGCGGCCAAGATCCCCGGAGGCGCTCGGGTGGTGCGCAGTGGCGACACGAGCTTCGCGATCGCCAACGCGCCGGTCAGCCGCGGCGATTACGCGGCCTTCGTCGCCGCGACCGGGCGCAAGTCGGCGCCGTGCCGCGCGCGCGGCTCGGTGCTGCGTGCGCTGGCGCCGCGCGACTGGGAGTCGCCGGGCTTCGACCAGGGGCCGAACGATCCGGTGGTGTGCGTGTCCTGGCACGACGCACTCGACTACGCACGCTGGCGCAGCGAACGCGAGGGTCGCAGCATCGTGGTGGCCTCCACCGCACAAGGCGCCGCGGCGCCTGCGTCCGCCGAGGGACCGGCGGAGTGGCGCAGCGACTGCGCGGCCGCATGCAAGGATCGCATCGCCGCCGGGCGCAGCCGGCGCGACGCGCTCGACAGCCGCGCCCTCGACCCGCGGCGCGGCTACGACGACGTCGGCTTCCGGCTGGTACATCTGCCATGACTTCCCGGGCATGATGACGCCCCCCTTTCGCTTTGCGGATCTTTCATGAGTGCCCACTCCCTGGGCGGGCGCCTGCAGCGCCTGTTCCTCACCGGCCTGTTGACGCTGCTGCCGATCTGGCTGACCTGGATCGTCGTCAAGTTCGTCTTCGTGCTGTTGTCGGACATCAGCACCCCCTGGGTGGTGCCCCTGGCGCACGGCATCTCCTCCGCGTTCCCGGCTCTGAGATGGATCAACGTCGCCTCGGTGCAGGCGACGGTCGCGATGATCGCGACGATCGTGCTGATCCTCGCCGTCGGCTGGCTGACGCGCCGGGTCATCGGGCAGCGCATGCTCGGCTGGCTCGACGCACTGGTGCGCCGCATTCCGTTGGCCAACATCATCTACTCGAGCGCACGCAAGCTGCTCGACATCCTGCAGACCAAGCCTGACGGCACCCAGCGCGTGGTGCTGATCGATTTCCCGCACAGCCAGATGAAATCGGTCGGCTTCGTGACCCGGGTGATCCGCGAACAGGGCACCGGCCGCGAGCTCGCGGCGGTCTACGTGCCGACCACGCCCAACCCGACCTCGGGCTATCTGGAGATCGTGCCGCTGGACAAGGTCACGCCGACCGACTGGACCGTCGATCAGGCGATGAGCTTCATCATCTCCGGCGGCGCGGTCGCGCCCGACACCATTCCTTTCGAGCCGCCGCCCACGGCGGCGCCCCCCCGCTGAGTCCCGTGCCGACACGTCGCCCCCGCCAGCGCACGCAACCCGCAGGTGCGCGCGCGCGCGACGATGCCGCCGCCCGCGCAGCGCCGCGTGGCCAGACGATCCGCACGCTGTCCTCGCTGATGCTCGGCATGCTGGCCGCCACGACGGTCGCGCTGGGTTTCGAGTTCCTCGGCAAGCGGCTGTTCCCGCTGCCGGCCGGTGCGCTGCCTACCGATGCCGGACCGACCGATCTGTTCGCGATCGCCCCGACCGGCATGTTGCTGCTGGTCGCGCTCGGCTGGCTGGCCGGGGCCTTGTGCGGCGGCTGGGTCGCCGCCCGCATCGCGCGCCGACGGCCGATGCGCATGGCACTGACGGTCGGCGCGCTGATCCTGATCGCCGTGCTGCTCAACGCCTGGCTGTTGCCGCAGCCGGTGTGGATGACCCTGCTCGACGCGATCGGCGCAATGCCCCTGGCCTGGTGCGGCGGGCGCTTGGCCGGCGCCGCACCGCGCCGTTGAACGACGCCGGCACATGCCGGCGCCCACGCCTCAAGGCGCGTCGTCCGCCTTGAACGCACCGAACGCCGTCAATTGTCCGGCGACCGCGGCGTCGCCAACGACCACGATGCTCTGGCGCGCGGGATCGAAGAACGCGCGCGCGACCGCCTGCACCTCGGACGCCGTCACCGCGTTGGCCTGCTCGACGTAGCGGCTGAGGTAATCGGCCGGCCGGCCCAGTAGCCAGTTCGACGCCAGCGCCGAGGCCACCGCCCCCTGCAACTGGTTCTGGAACAGGTAGGTGCCGGCGGTGAAGCGCTTGGCGCGCTGCAACTCATCCTCCGGCACGGGCCGGGCGCGCATCCGCTCGAACTCGGCCAGGAACTCGCCGATCGCCGCGCCGGTGACCTCGTTGCGCACGTCGGCCTGGGCCTGGAACGCCCCGCCCCGCGCGCGCAGGCCGAAGCTGCTGCCGGCGCCGTAGGTGTAGCCCTTGTCCTCGCGCAGGTTACGCATCAGGCGGCTATCGAAGCCACCGCCAAGGATGGTGCTGGCGAGCGCGGCGGGGATCGCCCGCGCGTCGTCGGCCGCGAACGCCGGACGGCCGATCCGCACTGCCGACTGCACACTGCCGGCGCGCGGCACCAGGACGAATTGCGGCCGGTCGGTCACCGCGGGCGCGGGCACCTCGGCGATGGCATCACCGCGGCCCGCCCAGTCGCCGAACGCGTCACGCGCGAGCGCCAGTGCCGCGTCGTCCGACAGCGGGCCGGCGATCACCAACAACGCCTGCTCGGGTCGGAAGCGCGCGGCATGCGCGGCCTGCAGGGCCGCGACGTCGGTGGCGGCAATGCTGGCCTCGGTCGGCAGCGTGTTGCCGTAAGGGTGGTCACCAAACAGCACGCGCCCCATCGCACGGTTGGCCTGGTAGGCCGGCTGCGCCTGCATCGCCTTGAGGCTCTGCAGCGCGTTGGTCTTGGCCAGTTGCACTTCGCTGGCCGGGAACGCCGGGTGGCGCACCACGTCGGCGAACAGTGCCGCCAGTGGCTGCGCCGACGACGACAGACCGGATGCGGCGATGACGAGCCCGTCGCTGCTCGCACTGGCCGAGATCGACGCCCCCAGACGTTCGAGCGTCTCGGCGATCTGCACCGAGGTGCGCGTCGCGGTCCCTTCCTGCAGCAGGCCGGCGAGCAGGTTCGACATGCCCGGCAGCGCAGTCGGGTCGCTTGCCAGACCGCCGCGCACGGCCAGCACGTAGTCGACCTTCGGCAGGCCGCCCGCGCGCGGCACGATCCAGACCGTCAGGCCATTGTCGAGCCGGCGCTCGACCAGGCCCAGTTCGGGCAGCGGCCGGTCGGCGCCGTAGGCCGGCAGGTCGGCGGGCAACACGGTCGGCGGCGCCTCGGCCGGTGGCGCACCGGGCGCAGCTTGCGACTGCGCCTGCGCGGCGGCGGCCATCAGGCAGGCGCCGAGCGCCAGAACGAGTGGACGCACTGCGCGTGCACGGCGATACGGGATGTCCATGGCGGTCTCCTCAGTCCTGCGCGGGGGTGGCGGGGGCCGGTGCGGCCGGCGGGGCGATCCCGCGTGCCGGGGCCATCGCGGCCGGTACGCGGTCGATGACAGTGCGGTTGCCGTCGGTCAGGTAAGTCCTGGCGACGCGCTGCACGTCGGCCACGGTCACCGACCGCACCCAGCCGGGCACTGCGTTGAGCGTTTTCGCATCGCCCCACAGCAACTGCGCCTTGGCCAGTTCGTCGGCGCGCGAAATGAAGGGCTCCAGGCCGTCGACGTAATCGGCCAGCAGCTTGGTCTTGGCCGCGGCCAGCGTCTGCGCCGGCACGCCCTCGGCCACGATCCGCGCGATCTCCTCGTCCATCGCGGCGAGCACGGCGTCGGGCGAGACATCGGGCTTGTAAAGCGCGAACAGCGTCATCAACGTCGGGCCGTCGTAGTCCCAGGCGTGCCCCAGCGGCCAGCCCACTCCGCCGTCGATGTTGAGCAGGTGTTCGCGCCCCTTGACCAACCCCTGGTACAGCCGCGACGCGTCGCCGCCGGCGAGCACCTGCGCCAGTACCGCCATCGGCGCCTGGTCGGCATGGCCGCGCGGCGGCATCTTCCAGCCCACCGCCAGCGCGGGCACCTGCGCCAGCGCATCGCTCTGCGCTTCGCGCCTTTCGCGCGTGTTCAGTGGCTCGGACACGTCCGGCCGCGCGGGCGTCGCACGTGCAGGGATGTCGCCGAAGTACTGTTCGACCAGCGCGAACGCCTCGTCCGGCGCGATGTCGCCGACGATGCCCACCACCGCGTTGTTGGGCCCGTAGTAATCGCGATGGAAGGCCTCGACATCGGCCAGCGTCGCACCCTCGAGATCCTTGAAGCTGCCGTAACCATCGTGCGCGTTGGCCCACTTGTCGAACGCCAGACGGTTGATGTCGAACACGAAGAACAGCCCATAGGGCTGGTTCTGCACATTGACGCGGATCTCTTCCTTGACCACGTCCTGCTGGTTCTTCAGGTTCTGCGCAGAGAAGTCGAGCGTCTTCATCCGATCCGCTTCCAGCCACAGAATCGGCGCGAGCGCCGACACCGGCGCGGTCTCGATGTAGTTGGTGTAGTCGGGCCGCGTCGAGCCGTTGAGCCGGCCACCGCCGCCCTGGATCACGCGGTCGAACACGCCCTTGGGGGCGATCGGCGTGCCCTGGAACATCAAGTGCTCGAACAGATGCGCAAAGCCCGTCCGGTCCTCGGGCTCGAGCCGCATGCCCACGTGGTAGACCACGCCGACGCCGACGGTGGGCGAGCTGCGGTCCTGCGACACCACGACGGTCAGCCCGTTGTCCAGGCGCCGGGTCTCGATCGGCAGTTGCCAGTCGGCGGTCTGCGCGGCCGCCGGCGCGGCCAACATCGCGAGCAGCACGCATGCACCGCCCAGTCCTGCGAGTCGTCTCATGTCGATCCCCTTGCCGCCCCGCTCCCGGGGGCGCGAAGCCCGACTATAGGCCGCATCGCCGGCGTCGCGGTGTGCCGCAGGTCATGCCCCGGCCTGCACGCGCCGCTCACACTTGCCGTCCGTCGGCACGCGATGGCGCCCGATCGTCGGCTGCAGGACGCCGGGGCGGCGTTCGCCCAGCGCAACCGTGCTCACGTGCTGTCCCGACATGCCGGCTTTGCCGCTGGCCGCCGATGCAGTCGCCCGCAACGCCGATTGTTCGGGCCAGAACGCAGTGTGGACTGCGGCCGGATGCCGCTGCAGGACCAGGGCCTGCCGATGTTCGAGCCGCGACCCAACGCGCCACTCAACCGCGCCCTGCAACGCTGGGCGAGGTGGCGCCCGGCGACGCCGCCTGCGTCAGCGCGGCGCGTCGGCGTCGGGATCGGGATCGTCGAGCCCGACGTTGCTGCTCGCCGCCTCGAAGACCTCGCGATCGAGCAGGCCAGTCTCGCGCGCGACCAGCACCGGCACCAGCATCTGCCCGGTGACGTTGGTCATCGTGCGCATCATGTCCAGGATCCGGTCGATCGCCAGCAGCAGGCCCAGGCCCTCGAGCGGCAGGCGGGCCGCCGACAGCACGACCGTCGCCATCACCACTGCCGTGCCCGGCACGCCAGCGGTGCCGAAGCTGCCGAGCACCGAGGCCAGCAGGATCGCCGCGTACTGCGCGAAACTCAGCTCGATGCCGAAATACTGCGCGATGAATACCGAGGCCAACGTCGGATAGATCGCGCCGCAGCCGTCCATCTTGATCGTCGCACCCAGCGGCACCGCGAACGCGGCGTAGTCGCGGTTCACGCCCAGGTTGTGGGTGACCGCACGCAGCGCGACCGGCATCGCCGCCAGGCTCGACGAACTGACGAACGCGACCTGCATGCCGGGCGCGGCGCCGCGGAAGAACTTCAGCGGATTGAGTCCATGCACCAGCAGCAGGCCGCTGTAGACGATGACGATGTGCGCGGCGCACGCGACATACAGCGCGATCACAAAGCTGCCCAACGGCAGCAGCTTCTCGAAGCCGTAGGTGCCCACGAGGGCGGCGATCAGGCCGAAGGTGCCGAGCGGGGTCATCTCGAGCACGAAGCGCGTGACCTGGATCATCGCATCCGACGCCTGGCCGACCAGCGTGCGCAGCGCCGCCACGCGCTCGCCGAGCTTGACCAGTGCAAAGCCGAGCAGGCCGGCGAAGAAGATGACCTGCAGGATCCGTCCTTCCGACAGCGCCGCGAACGGGTTGGTCGGCACCACACTCAGCAGCACCTCGACCGGGGTCGGCACCTCGCGCGGGGTGTAGTCGGCGGCCACGGTCAGCGAGCCCGGCTCCACGCCGAGCCCGGGATTGAAGGTGTAGGCGACAGCGAAGCCGACGCCCACCGCGAGCACCGCGGTCGCGGCGAACCAGCCGAACGTGCGCCCGCCGAGCGCAGCGATCGACTGCTGCCCGTGCAAGGCGGCGACCGCATTGATGACCGCGAAGAACACCAGCGGCACCGCGATCATCCGGATCAGGTTGACGTACAGCGTGCCCAGTGGCTGCAGCCAGGTGCCGGCTGCCGGCCCGAGCAGCCAGCCGGCCAGCGCGCCGAGCACGAAGGCACCGAGCACGCGCTGCCAGAACGGAATCCTGAACCACCATGCCACTGCGTTCATTGCGGCCTGCCCGAAACGTCGAACTGCGACGATACGTGAGCGCATGGGGGTTGGCGATGCCCCTGCCGCGACGCCAGCGTCCCATCAGTGCAACGCCCGGCGACATCGACTGCCACCAAGTGCGCGGATGCAACTACTGGCGGGCGACGACAGTCAGCCCGGTGTAGCTGCCGCTCAACTGCAGGTCATACGTGCCCGCCTGGGGCGCGGTGATGCGGATCGTTTCGATATTGCTGCCCGCACGCGCCGAGCGGAACGCGTCGTCGGTCGACGTTGGCGGTGCGCCATAGCGCGCGAGCAGGGTGACGTTGCCGGGGCCGGCCAGCGTCATCAGCGTCAACGTGCGACCGGCCTGCGCCTCGAAGCGGAAGCGCGCCCTCGCCGTTGGAGGCCAGGCCGGTGACGTCGGCGCCATTGAACAGTTGGGTGCCGAGTGCGCAGGTCTCGGTGGCCGGATCGAAGTCATGGACGTTGTCGGAGACCGCGGCGATCAGGCGGTCGCGCGCGACTGTCTCGCCCTCGGCTTCGACCGGGCACTGCAGCATCCGCCGCTCGGATTTGGTCAGCGCCGCGCCGTGGCCGCTGGACCCGACCAGACGCCAGCCGTTGTCGGCCAGTCGCCAGCCATCGGCCGGTGCCGGCGACGGCGCATCGCCGTGCAGGCGACGGGCGAGGCTGTGCAGGGTCGCCGCCAGCAGGTCGATCTCCACCGGCTTGGCCAGATAGGCATCAGCCCCTTCGTTGAGCCCGCGCACCCGGTCGGGCGTATCGCGCCGGGCGGTCAGCATCACGATGCGCCATCCGCGGATGGCGCATACGCAAGCTCCGCGCGACGTCGTAGCCGCTGGCGTCGGGCAGGCCGACATCCAGTACCACGATGTCCGGCACGCCGCGGCGCAGGCGCTGCTCGAGTTCGGCGGCGCTGGCCATGCCTTCGATCTGAAAGCCGAAGTCGGCCAGGCGCGGCAGCAGGATGCGCTCGCGCAGCATGTCGTCGTCTTCGAGCAGCGCAATGGTCAGCGTCATCGTCGTCGTTCCGCGCCGGCAGGCGTGGGGGAGTCGCCTCGCCGGCGCTCCGATGGTAGCGCGCCGCGCGACCGACACGAGCCTGCCATGCGGGGCGGGCATAATGGAGGCGCATCTTTTCGTTACCGGGCCGACTCTCCATGCGCGTTCTCTCCGCGGGCCTCGCCTGCACCCTGACCCTGCTCTGCGCCGCCTGCGCCTCCATCGACATCCCCACGCCGCCCCAGGCCGGCACCGCACTGCACGTCGACGTCCCCGTCGCCGCCCGTCCCGCCGACGAGACCGCGCAATGGTGGTACCGCAGCGGCGCCGCGCGCGCAGCGGGCAATGGCGCGATGGCCGGGAACGCGAAGAACGTCATCGTCTTCCTCGGCGACGGCATGAGCCTGACCACGGTCGCCGCGGCCCGGATTCTCGAAGGCCAGCGCAACGGCGGCAGCGGCGAGGAGCACCAGCTGAGCTGGGAGCACTTCCCGCACACCGGGTTGAGCAAGACCTACAACACCGATTCGCAGACGCCCGATTCGGCCGGCACGATGACCGCGGTCGCCACCGGTGTGAAGTCGCACATGGGCGCGATCGGCGTCTCGGCCGGCGACCGCACCGACTGCGCCGACAGCCAGGGCCGGCACCTGCAGTCGTGGCTGCGCCTGGCCGCCGAGGCCGGCCTTGCGACCGGCATCGTGACGACCGCGCGGCTGACCCACGCCACCCCCGCCGCGACCTACGCCCACGTCCCGGACCGCAACTGGGAAAGCGATGTCGACATGCCCGAGGCCGCACGCGCGGCCGGCTGCCGCGACATCGCCAGCCAGTTCGTCGACGCGGTACGCGATGGCTACGGCCCGCGCGTCGCCCTGGGCGGTGGCGCCCGGCCGTTCCTGCCCGATGCGGAGGTGATGCCCGGCATCCGCGGCCAACGCCGCGACGGACGCAACCTCGTCGAAGAGTGGCAGGCGGCCCGGCCCGATGGCGCATTCGTCTGGACCACGCGGCAGTTGCAAGCGGCGCGTGCATCGTCGTCGGTGCTGGGGCTGTTCGGCCTCAGCCACATGGACTACGAGCACGACCGCGATACCGGTCCTGATGGCCAGCCCGACCTGGAAACGATGACGCGCTTCGCGATCGACGCCCTCTCGCGCGACGGCAAGGGCTACGTGCTGCTGGTCGAGGGCGGCCGCATCGATCACGCCAACCACGCCGGCAACGCGTTCCGCGCCCTGGACGAGACCGTCTCGATGTCGCGCGCGGTGCAGGCGGCCGTCGATCTGACCTCCGCCGACGACACGCTGATCCTGGTCACCGCCGACCACTCGCACACGCTGAACTTCGTCGGCTATCCGGCGCGCGGCAATCCGATCCTGGGCAAGGTCCGCGGCCGTACCGGCGAAGAGGGCGACCCCACCGCCTATGCGCTCGATGCCACCGGCCTGCCCTACACCACGCTGTCCTATGCCAACGGCCCGGGCTACACCGGCGCCAGCGACCAGCAACCGGCCGGCCCCAAGACCCACCCCCACGCACCCCGCAGCGTCGAGCCGGCGCACGGACGTCCGGACCTGCGCGCGGTCGACACCGAGCACCCGGACTACATGCAGGAGGCGCTGGTGCCGATGAAGAGCGAGTCGCATGGCGGCGACGACGTCGGTATCTGGGCGCGCGGTCCGGGCAGCGACGCGGTGCGCGGCACGATGGAGCAGAACGCGATCTACCACATCATCGTGCAGGCCACGCCAGCCTTGCGTACCAAGCTGTGTGCAGATGGCCACTGCAACGCCGACGGCGTGCCGGTCGAGCTGCCGAGGCCGGCGCCGGCGCGCACGCACTGACGCACGTGCCCGCGGCCGCGCTAAGCTGCGCGGCATCTTCCCCATGACGAACGCGCGCATGAATCGTCTCGACGGCAAGGTCTGCGTGGTCACCGGCGCAGCCAGCGGCATCGGCCGGCGCATCGCCGAGGTCTATGCCGCGGCTGGCGGACGGGTGGTCGTCGCCGACCTGGCGGCCGAGGCCGCCGAGACGGTCGCCGGCCAGATCCGCAGCGCCGGCGGCGATGCCCTGGCGTTGGCGATGAATGTCGCCGACGAGGCGCAGGTCGTGGACGGGATCGCCCGCGCGATCGCGCATTACGGCAGGATCGACGTGCTGGTCGCCAACGCCGGCATCCAGATCGTCAGTCCGATCGTCGACTTCGACTTCACCGACTGGAAACGGCTGCTCGCAATCCATCTCGACGGCGCGTTCCTGACCACCCGCGAATGCCTGCGCGACATGGCCAAGCGCCGCGCAGGCGGCGCGATCATCTACATGGGCTCGGTGCATTCCCACCTCGCCTCCAAGCTCAAGGCCCCCTACGTCACCGCCAAGCACGGGTTGCTCGGCCTGGCCCGCACGGTGGCCAAGGAAGGCGCCGAATACGGCGTGCGCGCGAACGTGGTCTGCCCTGGCTTCGTGCGGACGCCACTGGTGGACAAGCAGATTCCCGAACAGGCACAGGCGCTGGGGCTGAGCGAGGACGAAGTCGTCAGCCAGGTCATGCTCAAGGACACCGTGGACGGCGAATTCACCACGCTCGACGATGTCGCCAACGTCGCGTTGATGCTGGCCGCATTCGAGACCAACGCGCTGACCGGGCAAAGCTTGAACGTCAGTCATGGGTGGTCGATGCAGTAACCGCAGGGCGACTGCGCATCGCTGAATCGAGGCTGGCTCGACGGGTGTTTTACGCCCCGACCTGGGGACAACCCCAGGTCCCGACGATAGGCCCGGCTCTTATCCTGAATGGGATCTCCCTTTCAGGTTCCGCATGAGCATTCAGCCCGCCGCATCGCACGCGCCGTCGTCGCTTCCCGCATCCCCGTCCACCGAGCCCGCGCGCCACACCGTGCAACCGGCCGAGAGCCTGGTTCAGATCGCGAACCAGTACGGTGTTTCGCCGCAGGACCTGCTCAAGGCGAACCCGCAGGTCGTGAACCCGGAGATGATCTATCCCAGCGACGAGCTGGTGATCCCCACGCGCACATCGCACAGCGGCAGCCAGGGGGTCTCGATCTCCAACACCGGCGGCATCAGCGCCAATCAGGGCACGCGCACCGACGCCCGCACCACCTACACCAGCGATGCCGGCACCGTGCACCAGTCCACCACGTCGGCCAGCGGCAACGTGAGCGTCAATCCGGAGGCCGGCTCGGTCACCGCGTCGGGCGGCGTGTCCTTCAGCGAGTCGGTGAAATCGGCCAACGGCTATGGCGTGAGCTTCGGCGCCGGTGCGAATGCGTCGGTGACCGGCGGCGTCAACACCGCCGATGGCGTGACCACGTATAAGGCCTCGACCGACGTCTCGGTGTTCCTCAAGGGCGGCGTGAACACGCCGCAGGCCGGCGTCGAGCTCGGCCGGACCGACGGCATCCGCGCCAGCTACCAGGTCGCGATGCCGGCCGATGCCGGTGTCGACCCGCTGTCGGTCAACCCGTTCTCGCCGCGCTCGATGCCGGTGGGGTCCACCGTCACGATGAACGGCTCGGACTACACCACCAACGAATTCAAGGCGACCTTCCGCAATCTCGCCACGCAGACCAAGGTCACCGACGAGACCGGCGTCAGCACGGTGATCGCGCGCACCGGCGAGGACACCGTCCGCGTGACCGCGGGGCCGACCGAGGCGGTCAAGGCCTACAACGGCGTCGGCGTGGAGTTCGGGATCGGCAACGTCATGCTGGGCCGCAACGACAGCCTGTCGGGCGCGACGCTGCGCACCGCCGAGTTCGACCTGTCCACCGAGGCCGGCCAGGCCGCCTACAACGATTTTCTGGCCGCCGGCCGCATGCCCGAGAGCAACGGCGCCGGCATTGCCGACGTCGCCACCATCGAGCGCCTGGACTACAGCTCGCAGACCAATCTCAGCGCCAAGCTCGGGCCGGTGAACCTGTCGCTCGACGGCGCCCGCAATACCGGCAACATGGTCGTGACCACGCGTCCTGACGGCAGCGTCGAACGCAACGTCGACCTGCAGTACGCGGGCAATGTGCCGATGAACGTGACCCAGCGCTGGGACGCGAACGGCAACGAGATCGCCAGTGCGCGCGTCTACAGCTACGACGTCAAGGTCGACCAGAGCAATGTGCAGATGCTCAACGCCGCGTTGAGCGGCGGCCTCGACGGCACGCCGGTGCAGGAAGGCCAGACCGTGAGCCTGAGCTTCAGCGAGCAGCAGATGGCCGCACTGGCCGGCAAGACCGCCACCGCGGTCGGCAACGGTGCGCATATGAGCCTGGGCCACTTGCTGGGCTATCAGAACCGCGACGGCAGCTACCCCACGCCCGAGGCCTGGGACTTCGCACTCTCGCTGGGCCGCAACCTGGGCAACAGCGACTACGGCCTGTCGGAGCGGCTGTTCTCGATCTCCGACGGCAGCACGGCGGGCGGCTTCGGCGACCGCAGCTACGCACGCATCGACGCCGGCGTCACCGCGCACAAGTGAGACAGGACACGCCCCGGTCGGCCACACGCCGACCGGGGCGGTGTGCTTGATCGGGCTTTAGAACGGCTTGGCGATCACCAGATACACCACGCCCACCAGCAACAGCACTGGCACTTCGTTGAACCAGCGCAGCGCACGCGTCGAGGGCAGCGCGCGGCCGCGGCCGGCGCCCTTGAGCCAGCGGCCACCGACGACGAAATGCGCGAACAGCAGCGCCACCAGCAGCAGTTTGGCGTGCATCCAGCCCGCGCCGCCGACCATCGTCGGGAAATCCGGCAGCACCCGATAGCCCAGCCACAGCACCAGGCCCAGCGCGACCGCCAGGCCTGCCATCACGTGGCCGAAGCGATACAGCCGACGCCCCATCAGTACCAGCCGCTCGTGCACGTCGACGCGGCCCTGCGCCTCGACCAGGTTGATCAGGATCCGCGGCAAATAGAACGCGGCGGCGACCCAGGCCATCACGAACACCAGGTGAAACGTCTTGACCCACAGATAGGCTTGCATCGCGCGCTGGCTCCTCTGACTGGCGCATAGGATCGCATGTCGCTCCGCGTCCGGTCGCGCGCGGCACGGCCGCTTAGAATGGCCGCCCCTTTTGTGCCGGCATTTTCGATGGCCAAGCAGTACGACCGTGCCTATTTCGACCGCTGGTATCGCGCCGGCGACATCGGCGGACCGGCGCGCCTGGCGCGCAAGGTCGCGCTCGCGGTCGCGACCGCCGAATACCATCTCGAACGGCCATTGCGCAGCGTGCTCGACATCGGCTGCGGCGAAGGCGCCTGGCGCGCGCCGCTGCTGAAATTGCGCCCCAAGGCGCAGTATCTGGGCTTCGATGCCAGCCGCTACGCCGTCGCTCGTCATGGACGCAGGCGCAACCTGCACCTTGCTCGGTTCGGCGATTTCGCGATGCTGCGGCCCTGCCCGCCGGTCGATCTGCTGGTGTGCAGCGACGTGATGCATTACCTGGACACGCGCGAACTCGATCGCGGCCTGCCCGGTCTGGCCGAGCTGTGCGGCGGTGTCGCGTTCCTGGAGACGTTCGCTCGTGAGGACGGCGCCGAAGGCGACGAGGACGGCTTTCGGCAGCGGCCTGCCCGCTTCTACCGCACGCGGTTCACCGGCGTGGGATTTCGCCCGCTCGGCTCGCATTGCTGGCTCTCGCCGGCCTTGGCCGACGCCGCCACCGCGCTCGAATTGGCGCCGATGACGGGCTGAATCCGGTCGCAATGCCGCAGGACCGGTTCATGCGGCCTAGAATATGTTGCAACGCACAACCCGCCCCGGATACCCGCCATGCTGTTCTATCAAATGCACGAACTTGGCCGCGCGTGGATGAAGCCATGGACGCTGCTGGCCGACGCCACCGCGCGCGCCTATGCGCCCGGCGGCACCTGGCTGTCGCAGTTGGCGGGTGCCGACCAGGTGGCCGCGGCCAATGAGCTGCTCTACCGGATCGGCAAGGACTACGAAAAACCGGCCTTCGACATCCATTCGGTCGAGCACAACGACCGCACCTATCCGGTCGTGCAGCTCGACGCGCTCGAGCTGCCGTTCTGCAAGCTGCTGCGCTTCAAGCGCTACACCGACGACCCGGCGCACCTGGAGGTGATCCGCGCCCAGCCGCGCGTGCTGGTGGTCGCGCCGCTGTCGGGCCACCACGCCACCCTGCTGCGCGACACCGTGCGCACGCTGCTGCGCGACCACAAGGTCTACATCACCGACTGGGTGGACGCGCGGATGGTGTCCACCGAGTCCGGCGGGTTCTCGCTCGACGACTATGTCGCCTACATCGAGACCTTCATCCGTCACATCGGTGCCGAGGATCTGCACGTGATCAGCGTCTGTCAGCCCACCGTGCCAGTGCTCGCGGCCGTGTCGCTGATGGCCGCGCGTGGCGAGCCGACGCCGCGCTCGCTGGTGATGATGGGCGGGCCGATCGACACCCGGCAGTCGCCGACCGCGGTCAACAACCTGGCGACCGAAAAACCGCTGTCGTGGTTCCAGCACAACGTCATCCACCCGGTGCCGATGAACTATCCGGGGCGCGGGCGTCTGGTCTATCCCGGCTTCCTGCAGCACATGGGCTTCATGGCGATGAATCCCGAGCGGCATCTGGAATCGCACCGTGCGTTCTACGAGAACCTGATCAAGGGCGACCTCGAGGACGCACAGGCGCACCGCCGGTTCTACGACGAGTACAACGCCGTGCTCGACATGCCGGCCGAGTACTACCTCGACACGATCCGCGTGGTGTTCCAGCAGCACCTGCTGCCGCGCGGGCGCTGGGTGGTGGCCGGCGAACCGGTCGACCCGTCGCGGATCACCGACACCGCGCTACTGACGGTCGAAGGTGAACTCGACGACATTTCCGGCGAAGGCCAGACGCGCGCAGCGCACACGCTGTGCACCGGCATCGCCGAGACCGACCGCGCCCACCTCACCGTCGAAGGTGCGGGCCACTACGGCATCTTCAGCGGCCGCCGCTGGCGCAACCAGGTCTACCCGCAGGTCCGCGACTTCATCGCCGCGCACGGCGGCTCGGCCGCGACGCCGCAGCGCACGGCGCCCAAGACGCCATCGGCCCCGCGCAAGGGCAAGCGCAAGAACGGCTGACGGCTCGCCGCAGAAACCGGGGTCAGAGTTCAAATTAGCAACGCGAAATTGCAAACAGACCCCGGGTTTGTGTTTGCAGAGCAGGGGCGCAATGCCCGGCCCGCGCGATGCGCTCACCGAGGACGACCGCACTGCGCGAGCGGGCAGACGCAAGCGTCCTTCCGACCAGGCGAGAACCCCCCCAAAAAAAACTCCGCTTCCGGCAAGCGGAAGCGGGGTGGGATGCCGCGCGCCGATGGCTCAGACGCGGGTGTCTTGCCGTGCGCCCTGCGACCGGCCCGCGCCCTGGCGGTGCGGCCTGGGACCGGCGTGCGCATGCGCACCGCGCTCCTGCGGCTTGCCATGACCGCGCGCCGCGGGCTTGCGCGGCGGACGCTGGCCGCCGGGCTTCTGCTCGCCCATGCGCGCGCCCGGACGACCGCCGGCGGGCTGGCGACGCTGACCGCCGCCGTTCTTCGGGATCGGCGTATCCAGCCGGACCGGCTGGCTCGGCTCGTAGCCCTCGACCGCGCTCATATCGATCTCGGCCTTGAGCATGCGCTGGATCTGGCGCAGCAGACCGCCCTCCTCCGGCGACACCAGCGACAGCGCCTCGCCCGACGCGCCGTTGCGGCCGGTCCGGCCGATGCGGTGCACATAGTCCTCGGCGACCATCGGCAGATCGTGGTTGATCACCAGCGGCAGGTTCGGAATATCGAGTCCGCGCGCGGCGACGTCGGTCGCGACCAGGATGCGGGCGCGGCCGGACTTGAACGCATCCAGTGCCTTCTGCCGCTGCGCCTGGCTCTTGTTGCCGTGGATCGCCACCGACGGCAGGCCGGACTCGGCCAACTGCTCGGCCAGGCGGTTGCAGCCGTGCTTGGTCTTGCCGAACACCAGCACCTGGTCGGTATGGCGCTTGGACAGCAGATCGACCAGCAGATCGCGCTTGCGGTTGTTGTCGACCGGGTGGGCGCGGTGGGCGATGGTGTCGGCGATCGTGCTGTTGGCCGCGACCTGCACCTGCTTGGGATCGCGCATGAACTCCAGCGCCAGCGCCTTGATCCGCGGCTCGAACGTGGCCGAGAACAGCAGCGTCTGGCGTGCCTTGGGCACACGGCCGAGGATGCGCTTCATCTGCGGCAAAAAGCCCATGTCGAGCATGCGGTCGGCTTCGTCGAGCACCAGCAGCTCGACCGCGTCGAGCTTGGCATGGCCCGAATCCATATGGTCGAGCAGGCGGCCCGGACAGGCGACGAGGATGTCGACGCCACGGCGCAGGTTATCGATCTGCGGCTGCATGCCCGCGCCGCCGAAGATCGTCGTGACATTCATGCGCAGGTGGCGGCCGTACGCCTTGAGGTTGTCGGACACCTGCACCGCGAGCTCGCGGGTCGGCACCAGGATCAGCGCGCGCGGCTTGCGCGGCCCCTTGGGCGGGGTCTCCTTGGCCAGGCGCTGCAGCAGCGGCAGGCCGAACGCGGCAGTCTTGCCGGTGCCGGTCTGGGCGCCGCCCAGCACATCGTGTCCGCCCAGCACCAGCGGGATGGCTTCGGCCTGGATCGGGGTGGGGGTGGTGTAGCCGGTTTCGGTCAGCGCGCGCAGCAGCGCGGGCGACAGCCCGAGGGTTTCGAACGTGGTCATGCAAGGACTCCTGTGGGCCAGTCCACGTCCCGGCGGCCCGCGCGTGCGGGCGACAGCCGATGGCCGTGACGATGGCGATGGACCCCGGAGCTATCCGTAAACCGCGCTGCGAGATCCGATGTGACGGCACCGGGAACGCCCGGGCACCGTGTCTGCGCGACGAAAGACGTGCGGGATAAGGACCGGAACGGCGCGAAGCGCCGACGGCATACCAGGATCGTGACCGGGTCCGGGGACCTTGGGTGGGCGACCGCGCTGCAGGACCCGCCCATTCTAGGGCACTGCGGCCCGCGGCGCCATCGTCGCGGACCGGGTCTGTGCGTTGCACAGCGCATATGGCACGCTGCGTCGGGTTCCCGTTCACGGAGTTTTCGATGGCCTCTGGTTCCGGCGCCCACGGCGGCGCGGTCACGCTCGGTCGCTGGCTGCTCGCCGCGGTCTTCATCGTCGCCGGCGCGCTGCGCCTGTGGGCGGCGCTGCGCGGCGCGCCGACCTCCGACACGACGCTGGCCTTCAGCCTGGCCCAGTTGCTGGTGGGCGTGCTGATCGTCGCCGGCTGGCAGCTGCGCTGGACCGCGTTGGCGGCCGTCGTACTGGTGCTCATCGATGCCCTGCTCTCGCATCCGTTCTGGGCGGTGCGCGCTGCCGCTCGCACCGGTCAGATGCTGCAGTTCCTGCAGCAACTGGGGCTGGCCGGCGGTTTCCTGTTGTTGTCGGCGATGGCGCCGAGGCGCTGACCGATGGCCGCCGACGCCCACGACACCACCGGTCAGTTGGTCCAACTGGTCGCGTTGCTGGGTGCAGCGGTCGTCGCCGTACCGCTGTTTCGACGGTTCCGTCTGGGCTCGGTGCTCGGCTATCTCGCCGCGGGCCTGGCGATCGGCCCGTTCGGCCTGGGCTGGTTCTCCGACCCACAGGCGATCCTGCATGTGGCCGAACTGGGCGTGGTGATGTTCCTGTTCGTGATCGGCCTGGAGATGCGGCCCTCGCACCTGTGGGCGTTGCGCCGGCAGATCTTCGGGCTGGGCGCCTTGCAGATCCTGCTCGCGACCACCGCGCTGACCCTGGTGGCGTATGCGTTCGGCTTCCCCTGGCCGGTCGCGTTCGTCGGCGCCGC
Organism: Luteimonas sp. TWI382; assembly: GCF_039674545.1. Taxonomy (NCBI): domain Bacteria; kingdom Pseudomonadati; phylum Pseudomonadota; class Gammaproteobacteria; order Lysobacterales; family Lysobacteraceae; genus Luteimonas; species Luteimonas sp. TWI382. The sequence continues at coordinate 13,201 of NZ_JBDJNS010000026.1, read as the reverse complement.
CGGCTTCGTGATGACCTCGACCGCAGTGGTCATGCAACTGCTGTCGGAGCGCGGCGAGATCGCGCTGCCGCACGGCCGCAAGATCGTCTCGGTGCTGCTGTTCGAAGACCTGCTGATCGTGCCGTTGCTGGCCTCGATCGCGTTCCTGTCGCCGACGCCGGAGGCCGCGGCCGACGCGCCGTCGCGCTGGACGGCGATCGCGATCGGCATCGGCTCGCTGGCCGCACTGGTCGTGGCCGGCATCTACTTGCTCAATCCCCTGTTCCGGATCCTCGCCGCCGCGCGCGCGCGCGAGGTGATGACCGCCGCCGCGCTGCTGGTGGTTCTCGGTGCGGCCTTGCTGATGCAACTGGGCGGGCTGTCGATGGCGATGGGCGCATTCCTGGCCGGCGTGCTGCTGTCCGAATCCGCGTTCCGGCACCAGATCGAAGCCGACATCGAGCCGTTCCGCGGCCTGCTGCTGGGCCTGTTCTTCCTTGGCGTGGGCATGGCATTGGATGTGGCGGTGGTGGTCGAGGACTGGCCGCTGATCGTCTCGGCGGTGCTGGCGTTGATGGCGACCAAGGCCCTGTGCATCTACGTCGTCGCGCGTGTCACCCGCAGCGGCCATCGCGAAGCGCTCGAACGCGCGGTGCTGATGGCCCAGGGTGGCGAGTTCGCGTTCGTGCTGTTCGCCGCCGCGGCTGCGAGCGGCCTGATCCAGGCCCGGGTCAACGCCACCCTGACCGCCGTCGTCGTGCTGTCGATGGCGCTTACCCCACTGGTGGTCCTGGCCGCTGGACGCTGGACAGCCCGCCGTGATCGGCCCTCGCTCGATGGCGTGGAGGCCGTCGCCGACCAGACCGGCAGCGTGCTGATCATCGGCTTCGGTCGCTTCGGTCAGGTCATGAGTCAGTCGCTGCTGGCCCGGGACGTCGACGTGACGATCATCGACACCGACATCGAGATGATCCAGAGCGCCGCCGACTTCGGCTTCAAGGTCTACTACGGCGACGGCACCCGGCTCGACGTGCTGCACGCCTCGGGTGCGCACAGCGCCCGCGCGATCGCGGTCTGCGTCGACGATCGCGATGCCGCCGACCGCATCGTCGAACTGGTCACCCACGAATTCCCCCAGGCCCGGCTGCTGGTCCGCGCCTACGACCGCGAGCATGCGCTGAAGCTGGTCAATGCCGGCGTCGACGTGCAGGTACGCGAGACCTTCGAATCGGCGGTGCTGTTCGGCGCCGCTGCGCTGCGTGCACTCGGGGTCGACGACGACGAAGCCGATGCGATCGCCGCCCAGGTGCGCCGCCTCGACGCCGAACGCTTCGACCTGGAAACCGCGAACAACGACACCCGCGCCGGCATCCCGCTGCTGATCAAGAACACCGACGCGCCAGGCCCCAAGCCCGTGCCATTCACCCGGCCGCGGCGCGAGGGGCGGTCGTTGAACGATGATCCCGCGCCTCCGCCCGCCGACCCGCACTGACAGCCGCCCGATACTCAGCACGGGCGACGATCGACCTCGTTGACCATGCGGAATCTGGCGATTGCCGCATGACCTTCGACACCCCCAGGTGCCCGGGGGCAGGCGTAGAGTGCGCGCTCACAGGGCGCCGTCCGGCGCCGCTCTCCCGGAGACTGTCTTGATTGCCATCGTTCCCAAGCGCCTGCTGCTGACCGGCGCCGTTGTGCTCGCGCTGTCCGCCTGCTCGGGCGGCCAGGACGCCGCAGCCCCCGCCGCCGACGCACCGCAGACGGCCCAGGCGCCGACATTCCATCTCGACGAGACCGCGCTGCCGCCCTACAACCGCTTCCTGATCGACGATCTGGACACGACCAAGAACGCCTGCGCCGACTTCGGCGGCTACGTCAACGGCAAGTGGCTGGCGGCCAATCCGATTCCCGGCGACCGCAGCTCCTGGGGCGCGTTCGAAATGCTCGACGAGCGCTCGACCGCGGTTCAGCACCAGCTCGCCCAGCAGGCAGCCGAACACGCCGATGCGACCGGCATCGAGAAGCTGGTCGGCGATTTCTGGGCCACCGGCATGGACGAGGCCGCGATCGAAGCGCAGGGGCTGGCGCCGCTGCAGGGCGAACTGGCCGCGATCGATGGCCTGACCGACAGCGCGTCGATCGCGCAGTGGCTGCGTGCGAGCGCGGCCAAGGGCCAGGGCTTCCTGTGGGGCATCGGCGCGATGCCGGACTTCAAGGATTCCTCGGTCAATATCGCCGCGACCGGCCAGGGCGGCCTCGGCCTGCCCGACACCACCTACTACAGCGCCGCCGACAAGGCCGGTATCCGCGAGGCCTACGTCGCCCATATCGCCAAGGTGCTCGAACTGTCGGGGGTGCCGGCCGAGCAGGCCCAGGCGCAGGCCAAGGAGGTGATGGCATTCGAGACCCGCATCGCCAAGGTCTCCAAGTCCCGCGAGGCGTTCTCGCGCGATGTCGGGCTGTACTACAACCCGATCACCGTGGCCGAGGCCGACAAGCTCACGCCGAACTTCCCGTGGACGACGTTCTTCGAGTCGCAGGGCGTTGCGGTGCCGCAGACGCTGTCGCTGTCGGTGCCCGAGTTCCACCAGGAAGTCGACAAGATGCTGGTCGACGTGCCGGTCGAGCAGTGGAAGGCCTACCTGCGCTTCCACCTCGTCGACGGGGCCTCGCCGTACCTGTCGGATGCCTTCGTGCAGCAGCACTTCGCGTTCTACGACCGCACGCTGGGCGGCCAGAAGGAAATCGAGCCGCGCTGGAAGCGGGTGCTGGGCACGGTCGACAACGAGATCGGCCACGCGATGGGCCAGCTGTACGTGCAGGTCGCGTTCCCGCCGGAGTCCAAGGCCAAGATGGAGGCGCTGATCGCCAACCTCAGCGATGCGCTCAAGCAGCGCATCGAGCACCTGGAGTGGATGAGCCCGGAGACCAAGCGCAAGGCGCTGGCCAAGTGGGAGACGTTCGAGCCGCGCGTGGGCTACCCGGACAAGTGGCGCGACTGGAGCGGCTTGACGACCTCGCGCGACAGCTATCTGGGCAACGTGCTGGCGGCGACCGAGTTCAACTACAAGTGGGATCTGGGCAAGATCGGCAAGCCGGTCGACAAGTCCGAGTGGGGCATGCGCCCGCAGACGGTCAATGCCTCCTACAACCCGCTGGCCAACCAGCTGACGTTCCCGGCCGCGATCCTGCAGCCGCCGTTCTTCGATCCCGAAGCCACCGACGAGATGAACTACGGCGGCATCGGCGCGGTGATCGGCCACGAGATGACCCACGGCTACGACGACCAGGGCGCGCGCTTCGGACCCACCGGCAACATGGAGGACTGGTGGACGCCGGAGGACTTCGCCGGCTTCAAGGCGCGGACCGGCAAGCTCGTCCAGCAGTTCAACGACTACCGCCTGCCGGATGGCCGTGCGCTCAACGGCAACCACACGCTGGGCGAGAACATCGCCGACCTGGGCGGCCTGGCGACGGCCTACGATGCAATGAAGAAGGCCACCGCCGGTACGCCCGACCCGATGACCGACGGCATGACCCGCGACCAGCGCTTCTTCCTGAGCTGGGCCACGGTGTGGCGCCGCAACTTCACGCCCGAGCAGCTGACCCAGCGGCTGGCGACCGACGAGCATGCGCTCTCGTCGTTCCGCGCGATCGGCGCGCCGTCCAACCTGCCGGCGTTCGCGGCCGCGTTCCAGTGCAAGCCGGGCGACCCGATGGTGCGCGACGGCGAGCGCCAGGTGGTGATCTGGTAACGCCTCGGCCAGCCCCGACCGGCTGACCAGCGAGGCCCGGCGGCGACGCCGGGCCTCGTCGTTTTCCGGCCCGCCGCGGCGTTGGCGGACGCCCGCCGACCGGCGCCGGGAACGCCGCGCGCGTCTGCACGTCGGCCTCTACGGCGCTTGCTAGACTTGCCCGCATCACGCCGAACGGAAGCCGCAATGTCGATCCATTCCCCCCTCGCCCGCCCGGCCCTGCTCGCCGCGTCGATCGCCCTGCTCGTGGGCCTGAGCACCGACGCCGATGCCCAACGCCGGCGCGCAGCCGCCCCCAAAGGCCCGCCGCCGGTCACCGCCTGCAGCGACCTGTACGCCGCGGTCAACAAGGACTGGCTGGCCGCCAACGTCCTGGTCGCCGGCCAGGGCACGCGCTCGGCGCTCGGCGAACTGCAGGCGCTGGCGCAACAGCAGCAGTACGACCTGCTCGATGCCGCGATGCAAGCGCCGCAGAACAACGTGCAGCAGTTGCTGGGCGATTTCTGGGCCAGCGGCCTGGACGAGGCCGCGGTCGAGGCGGACGGCGCCAAGCCGATCGCACCACTGATCGCGCGCATCGACGGCATCCGCCGCACCCGTGACATCGCGCCGTCGATCGCCGCGCTGCATTCGGTCGGCATCCCGGTGGTCTTCAACTTCGGTGCCGAGGTCGATGTGGCGGACCTCAATCGCAACATCGCCTACTTCGTTCAGGGCGGCCTGGGCCTGCCTGACCCGGCCTACTACAGCCGTGGCGATGCCCAGACCGAGGCGGTGTTCGCGCAGTACACGCAGTACGTGCGCAACATCCTGGCGCTGACCGGCACCACCGAGGACCGGCTCGAGGCCGACACCGCGCTGGTGCTCGACCTGGAGCGCCGCATCGCCGCCGCCTCCAAGCCGCTGGCCGACATCCGCGACCCGCGCACGCAATACGCGCTGGTCGACGTCGCCGGCCTGGGCAAGCAGTACCGTCGCCTGCAACTGGAGGATTTCCTCCAGGCGCAGCACGTGACCGCCACCCAGGTCTCGCTGGCCGATGCGGCGCTGTTCCAACAGCTCGATACGCTGGTCAACACGCTCAAGCCCGAACAGTGGAAGGCCTATCTGCGCTTCCATATCGGCAATGCGATGGCGCCGTACCTGTCCAAGCGCTTCCGCGATGCCGAATTCGATTTCCACGGTCGCATCCTGCGCGGCGAAGCCGCCCAGCCCGAGCGCCGGCAGCAGGTGCTGGCGGCGATCAACCGCGCCGCCGGCCCGATGGTCTCGCGCGAGTACATCGGCCGCCACCTGCCCGACGCCACCCGTGCGCGCGCCGAGACGATCGCCGGCCAGGTGCGCGACGCGCTGGGACGCGGCATCGACCGCAGCACCTGGATGAGCGAGCCGACCAAGGCCGAAGCGCGCGCCAAGCTGGCGAAGCTGCGGATCGAGATCGGCGCACCGGTGCAGGACATCGACTACACCGCCCAGCCGATGGGCCGCGGCAGCTTCGGCAGCAACATGCTCATCGCCGCGACCTGGCGTCACGGCCAGGAAATGCGCCGCATCGGCCAGACCAATGCCGCCCGCCGCTGGGACGTGTTGCCGCAGACACCGGCGCTGGCCTACGACCCGGCGCAGAACCGGATCATCGTCTCGGCCGCGGTGCTGCAGGCGCCGGTGCTGGACATGGCCCAGGACAGCGCGGCGCACTACGGCACCTTCGGCGCGCTGGTCGGCCATGAGATGAGCCGCGCGGTCGACATCAAGGGCAAGTCGGTCGACAGCAACGACGCCCTGCGCACCTGGTGGACCCCGGCCGACGATGCGGAGTGGATGCAGGCGACCGACCGCCTGGTCACCCAGTACAACCGCTATCCTTATCCTGGCCTGACCGGGGTCAACGTCAACGGGGCATTGACCCGCGACGAGAATGCCGCCGACCTGGCGGGCGTGGAGCTGGCCTGGGATGCGCTGCAGCAGGCCACGCCCGAGCTCGCCAAGCCGTCGCGCGAGGCGTTCTTCAACGCCTGGGCGCAGTTGTGGCGGCAGCAGTCGGCGGTCGATACCGCGACGCGCAACGCCGCGACCAGTCCGCAGGCCCCCGGCCAGTGGCGCGCCAACGGCCCGGTCGCCAACCTGCCGGCGTTCGCCGAGACCTTCCAGTGCAAGGCCAGCGACGCGCTCAATCGCAAGGCCGAGGACCAGGTCCGGATCTGGCGCTGAGCCGCGCTTGGGGATTGGGGCGTCGCACCCGACCAGGAAACGCGAGCCGCGCTCGTCTCCGAAGCCGGGTTGCGCGCGCCATGGCCAAAACCGGGGGCAGAGTGCAGTTTCGCGACGCGCAATTGCACTCTGACCCCGGTTCTGCCGGTTCTGGGCCCCGGTGTTGAGAAGCGCCAAAAAGAAGGCCGCACACTGTGCGGCCTTCTTCGTTTTCGAGCAGTGCGGTCGATCGAGGCACTCGCTTCTACGCATCCTCAATCACGACTTCCGAGACTGCCTCCCCGCTCACAGCCGCCGCACGTGACGGCGACTGCGATTGAACGGCGGGCGACCGCGCCAGTTCTGGATCAGCAGCCAACCGAACAGCATGCCGCCCAGGTGCGCGAAGTGCGCCACGCCCGAGCGCGTGCCGGTGATGCCGAGTACCAGCTCGACCAGGCCGTAGACGATGACCAACGTGCGCGCCCGCATCGGGATCGGCGGAAACAGCAGCATGATCCGCTGATTCGGAAACAGCATGCCGTAGGCCAGCAGCAGGCCGAACACCCCGCCCGACGCGCCGAGCGTGGGATAGGGAAACGCCCCTTGGGTCAGCGACCACGTCACCACGGCGAGCTGGCACAACCCGGCACCGACCACGCACACCAGGTAGTAGGTCACGAAGCGGCGCGTGCCCCAGGTGTACTCGAGCTGGGAGCCGAACATCACCAGCGCCAGCATGTTGAACACCAGATGCGCGAGATTGCGCGGATCGTGCATGAAGCCGTAGGACAACAGCTGCCACGGCTGGAAGCCCAGCCCACCGGCGTCGGCACCGCCCAGCGGCCAGAGCATGAACGGCGCGAGCAGGCCGCCGATCACCAGTTGCAGCAGGAACACCACGACATTGATGGCCAGAATCACTTTGACGGCCTGCGGCAACCTCGGGAACATCGGCACTCCTCGTTATGCGCGCCCATGATACCGGCGCGCCGTGTCGACTGCGTCGCCTTCAGTCGCGCGCGTCCGGTCCCCACAACACCGCATCGAGCCCATCGTCGGCCGGCATGCGCACGCGCCCTCGCACGACCGCCACGCCTTCGGCGCGCAACAGGCGGACCTGCGCCTCGAAGCCGGGCGAGCCCTCAGGAAACGCGATGCGCCCATCGCTGCGGACGATGCGGTGCCAGGGCAGCGCCGGCCCGTCGTGGTCGCGCAACACCCGCGCGACCAGACGTGCCCGGCCCGGCAATCCGGCGCGACGCGCGATGTGGCCATAGCCGGCGACCCGCCCGGCGGGCACCGCGCGGATCGCATCCGCGATGCGGGCGTGCGGGTGCGAGTCGGGCGCCTTCGACAGCGATGCGGGCCGCTCGGCCCGCGCGATTTTCGCCCGGCGGCCGGCCGTCACACCCAGCCGAACTGGTGGAACACCCGGAACAGGCCGTAGGCGATGCCGCCCGACATCGGGATCGTCAGGATCCAGGCCCAGATCATCTTGTTGACCACCGACCACTTGATCGCATTCAGCCGCTTGGCGGTGCCCACGCCCATGATCGCCGAGGAGATGTTGTGGGTGGTGGAGACCGGAATGCCCAGCGACGACGCGGCGAGGATCACCGACGCAGCGCTGGTCTCGGCCGCGAAGCCGTGGATCGGGTGCAGCTTGACCAGCTTGTGGCCCAGCGTCTTGATGATCCGCCAGCCGCCCGCGGCGGTGCCCGCGGCCATGACCAGCGCACAGGAGATCTTGATCCACAGGTCGATGTCGCCATCGTTGAGCGCGGCGTCGGAGGGATGCAGGAACGCCAGCCAGCCCGGCAGGTTGTCCAGCGTGCCCACGCTCTGCGCGCTGACCAGGGTCAACGCGACGATGCCCATCGTCTTCTGCGCATCGTTCATGCCGTGCGCGAAGCCCATGCCGGCGGCCGAGACGATCTGGCTCTTGCCGAAGAACGCATTGACCCAGCGCGGCCGCGCGATACGCGCCAGCACGCCGCCACTGCGCGCCATCATCGAGATCACGAAAAACAGCACGCCCATCATCAAAAAGCCGGCCGCAAAGCCCAGCACCGGCGAGCTGACCATCGGCACGACCACTTTCCACAGCACGCCGGCGCTCTGCCAGAACGGCGTCGCCGGCTCCGACCACACGACCACGTCGAAATTGTTGGAGGCCGCAGCCAGCGCGGCGCCGATCAGGCCGCCGATCAGCGCATGCGAGGACGACGACGGCAGGCCCCACCACCAGGTGATCAGGTTCCAGATGATGCCGCCCAGCAGCGCGCACAGGATCAGCTGCGAGCCGACGTCGATCACCCCGGCGTTGATCAGGCCCGAGGAGATCGTCTTGGCGACCGCGGTCCCCATCAGCGCGCCGATCAGGTTCATCGACGCCGCCAGCCCGACCGCCTGCATCGGCGAGAGCACCTTGGTGGCGACGACCGTCGCGATCGAGTTGGCGGTGTCGTGGAACCCGTTGATGTATTCGAACACCAGCGCGGTCGCGACCACGATCAGCACGAGGGTCAGCATGGTCGGCAGCCCGTCAGGAGTTCTTGAGCACGATCTCGTAGGCCACGACACCCGCCTCGCGGCAGCGGTCAATGGCCTTCTCGAGGATCTCGAAGAACTCCTTGAGCAGGAACATCTGCAGCGGATCGAGCTTGCCCGAGTAGATGTCGCGGTAGAGCTCGAGCATCAGCCGATCGGCCTCGTTCTCCAGCGCACGCAGCTCGTCGTTGAGCGCCTTCATCGGCTCGAGCTTCATGCTGCGCAAAGTCTTGACCATCTTCACCACCACCGCCGATGCCTGTTCGAGCATCGCCGCGCGCGGCGCGAAGTCGATGTGTTCCAGGTGCTGGGTGGCCAGCGAGTAGCGATCGGCGAACTTCTCGATCTGCTTGGGAATCTTGTACAGCGCCGAACCGAGCGCCTCGATGTCTTCGCGTTCGATCGGGGTGATGAAGCTGTCGACCAGTGCCTGGCTGATCTTGTCGGAGGCCTCGCGCTCGCGCATGCGCGCCAGCTTGAAGGCATCGAGCGCGGGCTGCCGGTCGGCCTCCTTGAGCATCGCGTGCAACGCGATGGCGCTGTCGTGCGCGGCGACCGCCGCCTCCTCGAGCAGGGTGTAGAACTGGTTGCCTTGGCCGAAGATGGTTTGCAGGGAGAACATGCCGACGCCTTTGTCCGCGCACCCGCGGGGCCGGGCGCTTGCGCAAGGGCGAATTATGACGGCTCCGTGACGCCTGCGACCACCCCGGACGTGCCCGGGGTCCTCACGCGGCCACCTGTTATAGTCCGGCCCGCGCCCTCCTGCGCTGCCCGCCCCCCATGGACGACGACCCTAGACCGCCCTTCGCCCGCCGATGCCCGCGCCCGCCGGCCTTCACCACCGGCCACGGCCTGAACACGGGCGCCGTCGATGATTGAGCTGATCCTCATCGTCCTGGCGCTGATCGCCTGCAACGCGTTCTTCGCGCTGTCGGAAATGTCGGTCGTGACGTCCCGCAAGCCGCGCCTGAAGCAAATGGCCGAGCGGCGCGGCGCGCGCACGGCCCTGGAGCTGGCCCAGCACCCCGAGCGCTTCCTGTCGACCGTCCAGGTCGGCATCACGCTGATCGGCGTACTGACCGGCATGCTCGGCGGCGACGCGCTGGGCAGCGCCATCGGCAGTTGGCTGGCGTCGAGGCTGCCGGCGCTGGGCGCCTATGCGGCCACCGCCGGCACGGTGCTGGCTGTCGGCCTGATCACCTTCCTGACCATCGTGTTGGGCGAACTGCTGCCCAAGCGGCTGGCACTGCTGGCGCCCGAGCGGGTGGCCAGCGTGGTCGCGCTGCCGATGCATTGGCTGTCGCGGATCGCAACCCCGGCCGTGTGGCTGCTCAGCGCCTCCGTGCGCGGCCTGCTGCGGCTGTTGCGGCTCAACGACACCGAAGCGGCCCAGGTGACCGAAGAAGAGATCCGTATGCTGGTGAGCGAGAGCCACGAGCAGGGCGTGATCGACGCCGACGAGCGCAACATGGTCAATCGCGTGCTCACGCTGGGCGACCGCGATGCCGAGACGCTGATGACGCCGCGCACCCGGATCGCCTGGCTCGACGTGTCGGCCAGCTTCGAAGAGAACCTGGCGCGGATGCGCGACACGCCCTACTCGCGCTACCCCGTGCTGCGCGGCAACGATGCCGACGTGGTCGGGGTGCTGGAGATCAAATCGCTGATCGACCGGCTCGATGCGGGGGCGTTCGACCTGTTCAAGTACCTGCGCGAGCCGCTGTTCGTGTCCGAGTCGACACCGGCGATGAAGCTGCTGGAGATCCTGCGCGAAAACCAGCAATCGCTGGCGCTGGTGGTCGACGAGTACGGCGACATCACCGGCATGGTCACCGTCAACGACGTCATGGAAGCGGTGATCGGCCGCACCCAGAGCAGTGGCGTGGACGCCTCGCCGCTGGTCGTCACACGCGACGACGGCTCGCTGCTGGTCGACGGCAGCCTGTCGGTCGAGGCGGTCCGCGAGCTGCTCGGCGGCGGCACGCTGCCGGGTGAGGACGAACACCTGTTCCACACCGCGGCCGGCATGACCATCGCCCAGTTCGGACGCATCCCCAACGTCGGCGAGCACTTCGACGCCAACGGCTGGCGGGTGGAGATCGTCGACCTGGACGGGCCGCGCGTGGACAAGCTGCTGCTGCAGCGCCTGCCCGAGGCCGAGGCCGACAATGCGGCCTGACGGGCCTGCGATGCGTTCGCGCGAGGAAGCCTCGACCCGGGAACTGCTCGCGGCGATGGCGGCGGGCGATCCTGGCGACCAGTTGCGCTTCCGCGACCTGCTGGCCGGCCTGGACAAGCGCGTGTTCGGCATGATGCTGTTCGTCGCCACGCTGCCGGCCTTCATCCCGATCCCTGGGGTCGGCGGCGCGGTCGGCGGCCCGCTGGTGATCTTCGTCGGGCTGCAGCTGCTGATCGGGCTGCGCAAGCCGTGGCTGCCCGCCTTCATCGCCGAGCGCGGCCCGCACCGCAGCGCCGTGCAGCGGTTCGAGACCGTGCTCGAGCCCTGGTTCCGACGCCTGGAGCGGGTCAGTCGCCCGCGGCTGCCGGGCGTCCTCGACCATCGCGCAGCGACCATGTTCACCGGCCTGCTGCTGGTGCTGCTGGGAATCTTGCTGGCGCTGCCGATCCCGTTCACCAACTATGTCTTCGCCGTGCTGCTGCTGGCCTATGCACTGGCGCTGCTCGAACGCGACGGCGCCCTGCTGCTGGTCGCCTGGGCCGCTGGCCTGCTGGCGATCGGCGTGTTCGGCGTGCTCAGCGGCGCGCTGGCCGCCGCCGCGACGGATTGGATCGCGCGGCTCACCTAGCCCGGCAACGCGGCCAGCCGGTCAGCGGCCGCGCTCGCCAGCGAGCTGCGCCATGCGCTGAGCGTCGGCCAGGATGCCGCGCAGCAGCCGGACTTCCTTCTCGTCGAGCCCGGTGCGCACGAACAGCCGGCGCAGCTTGCGCATCGCCGAGTCCGGCGCCCGCCCCTTGTGGAAATCGATCGCCTCGAGCGTGTCGGCCAACTGGGCGAAGAAGCCTTCGAGCTGCGCATGCGGCACGGCGTCTGCCGACGCCGGCACGACCGCCTGAGGAGCGGAGGCCTCGCCCAGCAGCGCCAGCCGCAGCTCGTAGCTGAGCACCTGCACCGCGGCCGCGAGGTTCAGCGAGCTGTAGTCGGGATTGGCGGGGATGTGCACGGCCGCATGGCACAGCTGCAACTCCGAGTTCTCGAGCCCGGTGCGCTCGCGCCCGAACACCAGCGCGACCTCGCCGCCGGCCAGCGCCTGCGCGTGTGCCGCAGCCGCCGCCTCGCGCGGACGCAGCTCGCGCAATTGCACCCGACGGCTGCGCGCGGTGCAGCCGAGCACGAACCGGCAGTCGGCGACCGCCTCGGCCAGAGTGTCCAAGCGCGTGGCCGAGGCCAGTACGTCATCGGCGCCGGCGGCCATCGCGTCGGCTTCGACATGCGGAAACTTCTGCGGCGCGACCAGCACCAGACGGTGCAGTCCCATCGTCTTGAGCGCGCGTGCGGCCGAGCCGATGTTGCCGGGATGCTGGGTGCCGACGAGCACGATGCGCAGGCGCGCAGCGATCGTGGCGGGCGAAGAGTCAGGATTGAGGGGCGCTTGCATGCCGCGAATGGTAAACTGCCCGACCGGCCAAGCGCCGGCACTGCTCTTTTTCCCCTCGAACCCGCCCGCGCCCGGAGTCGTCCGCGATGCTTCAACCTGCTGTCAACATCATGGTCAAGGCGGCGCGTGCCGGCGGCAACGTCCTGCTCCGCAACATGCACAAGCTCGACGCGCTCAACGTCGTCGAGAAGGCACGGCTGGACTACGCGAGCGAGGTCGACGGCCTGGCCGAAGAGGCGATCGTCAAGGAACTGCGCCGGGCGCACCCCGATTACGCCATCCTCGGCGAGGAAGGCGGCGCCAAGCCCGGCCGAGGCGGTGCGAGCCGCTACACCTGGGTCATCGATCCGCTGGACGGCACCAGCAATTACCTGCGCGGCTTCCCCCACTGGTGCGTGTCGATCGCGCTGGTCGAGGGCGGCGAGCCGCTGCACGGCGTGATCTTCGATCCGCTGCGCAACGAACTGTTCACCGCCACGCGCGGCGCCGGCGCCCAGCTCAACGAACGCCGCATCCGCATCGCCGACCGCAAGGACCTGTCGGGCGCGATGATCGCCACCGGCTTCGCCCCGCGCGAGCGCAAGCGTGCCGGTGCGCAGCTGCGCGCGGTCGACGCCCTGCTCGAGTCCGCCGAAGACGTCCGCCGCGCCGGCTCGGCCGCGCTGGACCTGGCCTACGTCGCCGCCGGCCGCTGCGACGCCTACTTCGAAGCCGGCGTGCATCCCTGGGACATCGCGGCCGGCGTGCTGCTGGTCCGCGAGGCTGGCGGTCGCGTCAGCGACTTCAAGGGCCGCGCCACCGGCCCGCTCAATGTCGCCCTCGCTGGCGGCCGCCCGATCCTTGCCGCCAATGTGCGCCTGATCGAACCGCTGCAGCAGGTGCTGGTGTCGTCGGGGTACGCAAAGGAATTCGACTGACCCATCGGGCCAGTCGCAGGATCCGCAGACGCGGATCCCAGCCCCCGGAAACAGAAAAGCCACGCATTGCGTGGCTTTTTCTTCGTCCCGGCCCGGACAAGAACCGGGGTCAAAAACCGGGGTGAGAGTGCCATTTCGCCAGGCGAAAAATGGCTACAGACCCCGGGGTTGTAACGGCCCCGGGCCGGGA
>NZ_JBDJNS010000025.1:0-58413 GCF_039674545.1 Luteimonas sp. TWI382 | reverse complement strand
GACGGCACCAAAGGTCAAACCTGCACCGAGTGTGTCGGCAAGCGTCAGCACTTCGGTCGTCGCCGAGTTCGCGACCGTCGCCGTCAGCGTGTAGGTCAGCGTGTCGCCAGGCGACACCTCACTACCGGAGGCCGGGTTGGAGGTCTTGCTCACCGTGATCGACGTCGCAACGACCGGATGCTCGGTCTCGCACGTGGTGCACACGGGCTCGGGGTCGTTGCCACCTGCCGGGTTACTGGCCACCACGACGTTGCCAACGCTGCCCGTCGCATCCGCATTGACAGTCGCGGTGTAGGTCAGCGTGTAGGTGCCCGGCAGCGTGCCGGCCGGCAGCGTGCAGGTCAGCGCACCGGTGCAGGCGAACACGCCCGCATCCGTCACCGACCCGAAGGTCAGGCCGGTGCCCAGTGTGTCGGCGAGCGTCAGCACTTCGGTCGTCGCCGAGTTCGCGACCGTCGCGGTCAGCGTATAGGTCAGCGTGTCGCCAGGTGCGACTTCGCTCCCCGAGGCCGGGTTCGAGGTCTTGGTCACCGTGATCGAGGTCGCAACGACCGGATGCTCGGTTTCGCAGGTCGTGCACACCGGATCGGGATCGTTGCCACCAGCCGGGTTACTGGCCACGACGACGTTGCCGACGCTGCCGGTCGCATCCGCATCGACGGTCGCGGTGTAGGTCAGCGTGTAGGTGCCCGGCAAAGTGCCGGCAGGCAGCGTGCAGGACAGCGCGCCGGTGCAGGCAAACGCGCCCGCATCCGTCACCGACCCAAAGGTCAGGCCGGTGCCCAGTGTGTCGGCGAGCGTCAGCACTTCGGTCGTGGCCGAATTCGCAACCGTCGCCGTCAGCGTGTAGGTCAGCGTGTCGCCAGGCGACACCTCGCTGCCGGACGCCGGGTTCGAGGTCTTGGCCACGGTGATCGAGGTCGCAACGACCGGATGCTCGGTTTCGCAGGTCGTGCACACCGGATCGGGATCGTTGCCACCAGCCGGGTTACTGGCCACGACAACGTTGCCAACGCTGCCCGTCGCATCCGCATTGACGGTCGCGGTGTAGGTCAGCGTGTAGACACCCGGCAGCGTGCCGGCAGGCAGCGTGCAGGTCAGTGCACCGGTGCAGGCAAACGCGCCCGCGTCGGTGACGGCACCGAAGGTCAGGCCGGTGCCTAGCGTGTCGGCCAGGGTCAGCACTTCGGTCGTCGCCGAGTTCGCGACCGTCGCCGTCAGCGTGTAGGTCAGCGTGTCGCCAGGGGACACTTCGCTGCCCGAGGCCGGGTTGGAGGTCTTGGCCACCGTGATCGACGTCGCGACGACCGGATGCTCGGTCTCGCAGGTCGTGCACACCGGATCGGGATCGTTGCCGCCAGCCGGGTTACTGGCTACGACAACGTTACCGACGCTTCCGGTCGCATCCGCATTGACAGTCGCGGTGTAGGTCAGCGTGTAGACACCCGGCAAGGTGCCCGCCGGCAGCGTGCAGGTCAGCGCACCGGTGCAGGCGAACGCGCCCGCATCGGTCACGGACCCGAAGGTCAGGCCTGCGCCCAGCGTGTCGGCCAGCGTCAGTACTTCGGTCGTCGCCGAGTTCGCGACCGTCGCCGTCAGCGTGTAGGTCAGCGTGTCGCCAGGGGACACTTCGCTGCCCGAGGCCGGGTTGGAGGTCTTGGACACCGTGATCGACGTCACAACAACCGGATGCTCGGTCTCGCAGGTCGTGCAGACCGGATCGGGGTCATTGCCGCCGGGCGGCGTGCTCGCGACCACGACGTTGCCCAACGTGCCGGTCGCGTCCGCATTGACGGTCGCGGTGTAGGTCAGCGTGTAGACACCCGGCAAGGTGCCCGCAGGCAGCGTGCAGGTCAGTGCACCGGTGCAGGCGAATGCACCCGCATCGGTGACCGCACCAAAGGTCAGACCTGCGCTCAGCGTGTCGGCCAGCGTCAGCACTTCGGTCGTCGCCGAATTCGCGACCGTCGCCGTCAGCGTGTAGGTCAGCGTGTCGCCAGGGGACACTTCGCTACCCGACGCCGGGTTCGAGGTCTTGCTCACCGTGATCGACGTCGCAACGACCGGATGCTCGGTCTCACAGGAGGTGCAGACCGGCTCGGGATCGTTGCCGCCAGCCGGGTTACTGGCTACGACGACGTTACCGACGCTTCCGGTCGCATCCGCATTGACAGTCGCGGTGTAGGTCAGCGTGTAGGTACCCGGCAGCGTGCCCGCCGGCAACGTGCAGGTGAGCGTGCCGGTGCAGGCGAACGCACCCGCATCGGTCACCGAACCGAACGTCAGACCCGCCCCGAGCGTATCGCTCAGCGTCAGCACTTCAGTGGTGGCCGAGTTCGCGACCGTCGCCGTCAGCGTGTAGGTCAATGTGTCGCCAGGCGACACCTCGCTACCCGACGCCGGGTTGGAGGTCTTGCTCACCGTGATCGACGTGGCGACGACCGGATGTTCGGTCTCGCAGGTCGTGCAGACCGGATCGGGATCGTTGCCGCCAGCCGGGTTACTGGCCACGACGACGTTACCGACGCTTCCGGTCGCATCCGCATTGACGGTCGCGGTGTAGGTCAGCGAGTACGTGCCCGGCAGCGTGCCCGCCGGCAGCGTGCAGGTCAGTGCGCCGGTGCAGGCGAATGCGCCCGCATCGGTCACCGAACCGAACGTCAGGCCTGCGCCCAGCGTATCGGCGAGCGTCAACACTTCGGTCGTGGCCGAGTTCGCGACCGTCGCGGTCAGCGTGTAGGTCAGCGTGTCGCCAGGCGACACCTCGCTGCCCGAGGCCGGGTTGGAGGCCTTGGCCACCGTGATCGACGTCGCGACCACCGGATGCTCGGTTTCGCACGTGGTGCACACCGGCTCGGGGTCATTGCCGCCGGGCGTCGTGCTCGCGACCACGACGTTGCCCAGCGTGCCGGTCGCATCCGCATTGACGGTTGCGGTGTAGGTCAGCGTGTAGGTGCCCGGCAGCGTGCCGGCAGGCAGCGTGCAGGTCAGTGCGCCGGTGCAGGCGAATGCACCCGCATCGGTGACGGCGCCAAAGGTTAGACCCGTGCCGAGCGTATCGGCGAGCGTCAGCACTTCGGTCGTCGCCGAGTTCGCGACCGTCGCCGTCAGCGTGTAGGTCAATGTGTCGCCAGGCGACACCTCACTACCCGAGGTCGGGTTCGAGCTCTTGCTCACGGTGATCGAGGTCGCGACGACAGGATGTTCGGTCTCGCAGGTCGTGCACACCGGA
Organism: Luteimonas sp. TWI382; assembly: GCF_039674545.1. Taxonomy (NCBI): domain Bacteria; kingdom Pseudomonadati; phylum Pseudomonadota; class Gammaproteobacteria; order Lysobacterales; family Lysobacteraceae; genus Luteimonas; species Luteimonas sp. TWI382. The sequence goes on along the minus strand of NZ_JBDJNS010000025.1, from coordinate 55,181 downwards.
TCGGGATCGTTGCCGCCAGCCGGATTACTGGCCACGACGACGTTACCGACGCTGCCCGTCGCATCCGCATTGACAGTCGCGGTGTAGGTCAGCGTGTAGGTGCCCGGCAGCGTGCCCGCCGGCAGCGTGCAGGTCAGTGCGCCGGTGCAGGCGAATGCACCCGCATCGGTGACGGCGCCAAAGGTCAGACCTGCGCCAAGGGTGTCGGCGAGCGTCAGCACTTCGGTCGTCGCCGAATTCGCAACCATCGCCGTCAGCGTGTAGGTCAGCGTGTCGCCAGGCGACACCTCACTACCGGAGGCCGGATTGGAGGCCTTGGTCACCGTGATCGACGTCGCGACAACCGGATGTTCAGTCTCGCAGGTCGTGCACACCGGATCGGGATCGTTGCCACCGGCCGGGTTACTGGCCACGACAACGTTGCCGACGCTGCCCGTCGCGGCGGCGTCCACCGTGGCCGTGTAGGTCAGCGTGTAAGTACCCGGCAGCGTGCCGGCAGGCAGCGTGCAGGTCAGCGCGCCCGTGCAAGCGAAGGCACCCGCATCGGTCACCGAACCGAACGTCAGGCCTGCGCCCAGCGTATCGGCGAGCGTCAACACTTCGGTCGTGGCCGAGTTCGCAACCGTCGCCGTCAGCGTGTAGGTCAGCGTGTCACCAGGCGACACCTCGCTCCCCGAGGCCGGGTTCGAGGCCTTGCTCACCGTGATCGACGTCGCAACGACCGGATGTTCGGTCTCGCAGGTGGTGCACACCGGATCGGGGTCGTTGCCGCCGGGCGGCGTGGTCGCCACCACAACGTTACCCAGCGTGCCCGTCGCATCCGCATTGACAGTCGCGGTGTAGGTCAGCGAGTACGTGCCCGGCAGCGTGCCCGCCGGCAGCGTGCAGGTCAGCGCACCGGTGCAGGCGAATGCGCCGGCATCGGTGACCGCACCAAAGGTCAGACCTGCGCCAAGGGTATCGGCAAGCGTCAGCACTTCGGTCGTCGCCGAATTGGCGACCGTCGCCGTCAGCGTGTAGGTCAGCGTGTCACCAGGCGACACCTCGCTCCCCGAGGCCGGGTTGGAGGCCTTGCTCACCGTGATCGAGGTCGCGACAACCGGATGCTCGGTCTCGCAGGTGGTGCACACCGGATCGGGATCGTTGCCGCCAGCCGGGTTACTGGCTACGACAACGTTACCGACGCTTCCGGTCGCATCCGCATTGACAGTCGCGGTGTAGGTCAGCGTGTAGACACCCGGCAAGGTGCCCGCCGGCAGCGTGCAGGTCAGCGCACCGGTGCAGGCGAACGCGCCCGCATCGGTCACGGACCCGAAGGTCAGGCCTGCGCCCAGCGTGTCGGCCAGCGTCAGTACTTCGGTCGTCGCCGAGTTCGCCACCGTCGCGGTCAGCGTGTAGGTCAGCGTGTCGCCAGGCGACACCTCGCTACCCGACGCCGGGTTCGAGGTCTTGCTCACCGTGATCGACGTCGCGACGACCGGGTGTTCGGTCTCGCACGTGGTGCAGATCGGCTCAGGGTCGTTACCACCTGGGGGCGTGCTCGCCACCACGACGTTGCCGACGCTGCCGGTCGCATCCGCATTGACGGTTGCGGTGTAGGTCAGCGTGTAGGTGCCCGGCAAGGTGCCCGCCGGCAGCGTGCAGGTGAGCGTGCCGGTGCAGGCGAACGCACCCGCATCGGTCACCGAACCGAACGTCAGACCCGCCCCGAGCGTATCGCTCAGCGTCAGCACTTCAGTGGTGGCCGAGTTCGCGACCGTCGCCGTCAGCGTGTAGGTCAGCGTGTCGCCCGGCGACACCTCACTACCAGAAGCCGGGTTGGAGCTTTTGCTTACCGTGATCGACGTCGCAACGACCGGATGCTCGGTCTCGCAGGTCGTGCACACCGGATCGGGATCGTTGCCGCCAGCCGGGTTACTGGCCACGACGACGTTACCGACGCTGCCCGTCGCATCCGCATTGACGGTCGCGGTGTAGGTCAGCGTGTAAGTACCCGGCAGCGTGCCCGCAGGCAACGTGCAGGCCAGCGCGCCCGTGCAAGCAAACGCACCCGCGTCCGTGACGGCACCAAAGGTCAAACCTGCACCGAGTGTGTCGGCAAGCGTCAGCACTTCGGTCGTCGCCGAGTTCGCGACCGTCGCCGTCAGCGTGTAGGTCAGCGTGTCGCCAGGTGCGACTTCGCTCCCCGAGGCCGGGCTCGAGGTCTTGGTCACCGTGATCGACGTCGCAACGACCGGATGTTCGGTCTCGCAGGTCGTGCACACCGGATCGGGGTCGTTACCGCCCGGCGGCGTGGTCGCCACGACGACGTTACCGACGCTACCCGTTGCCGCGGCGTCCACCGTGGCCGTATAGGTCAGCGTGTAGGTGCCCGGCAGCGTGCCGGCAGGCAGCGTGCAGGTCAGTGCGCCGGTGCAGGCGAATGCACCCGCATCGGTGACGGCACCGAAGGTCAAACCTGCACCGAGTGTGTCGGCGAGCGTCAGCACTTCGGTCGTCGCCGAGTTGGCGATCGTCGCGGTCAGCGTGTAGGTCAGCGTGTCGCCAGGCGACACCTCACTACCAGAAGCCGGGTTGGAGCTCTTGCTCACCGTGATCGACGTGGCGACGACCGGATGCTCGGTCTCGCAGGTCGTGCACACGGGCTCGGGGTCGTTGCCGCCGGGCGGGTTACTGGCTACGACGACGTTACCGACGCTTCCGGTCGCATCCGCGTTGACGGTCGCGGTGTAGGTCAGCGTGTACACACCCGGCAGCGTGCCGGCAGGCAGCGTGCAGGTCAGTGCACCAGTGCAGGCGAACGCGCCGGCATCGGTGACCGCACCAAAGGTCAGACCTGCGCCCAGCGTATCGGCAAGCGTCAGTACCTCGGTCGTCGCCGAGTTGGCGACCGTCGCGGTCAGCGTGTAGGTCAGCGTGTCACCAGGCGACACCTCACTGCCCGAGGCCGGGTTCGAGGTCTTGGCCACGGTGATCGACGTCGCAACGACCGGATGCTCGGTTTCGCAGGTCGTGCACACCGGATCGGGATCGTTGCCACCGGCCGGGTTACTGGCCACGACGACGTTACCGACGCTGCCCGTCGCGGCGGCGTCCACCGTGGCCGTGTAGGTCAGCGTATAGATGCCCGGCAAGGTACCGGCCGGCAGCGTGCAGGTGAGCGCACCGGTGCAGGCGAACGCGCCCGCATCCGTCACCGACCCAAAGGTCAGGCCTGCGCCCAGCGTGTCGGCAAGCGTCAGCACTTCGGTCGTCGCCGAGTTCGCGACCGTCGCCGTCAGCGTGTAGGTCAACGTGTCGCCAGGCGACACCTCGCTGCCCGATGCGGGGTTCGAGGTCTTGCTCACCGTGATCGACGTCGCGACGACCGGATGTTCGGTCTCGCAGGTGGTGCACACCGGATCAGGATCGTTGCCACCAGCCGGGTTACTGGCCACGACAACGTTGCCCACCGCACCGGTCGCATCCGCATTGACGGTCGCGGTGTAGGTCAGCGAGTACGTGCCCGGCAGCGTGCCCGCCGGCAGCGTGCAGGTCAGCGCACCGGTGCAGGCGAATGCACCCGCATCGGTGACGGACCCGAAGGTCAGGCCTGCGCCCAGCGTATCGGCAAGCGTCAGTACCTCGGTCGTCGCCGAGTTGGCGACCGTCGCGGTCAGCGTGTAGGTCAGCGTGTCGCCGGGCGACACTTCGCTACCTGTCGCCGGATTCGAGGTCTTCGCCACGGTGATCGAGGTCGCAACGACCGGATGCTCGGTCTCGCAGGAGGTGCAGACCGGCTCGGGATCGTTGCCGCCAGCCGGGTTACTGGCTACGACGACGTTACCGACGCTTCCGGTCGCATCCGCATTGACAGTCGCGGTGTAGGTCAGCGTGTAGACACCCGGCAGCGTGCCGGCAGGCAGCGTGCAGGTCAGTGCACCGGTGCAGGCGAACGCGCCGGCATCGGTGACCGACCCAAAGGTTAGGCCCGTGCCGAGCGTATCGCTCAGCGTGAGAACCTCAGTCGTCGCCGAATTGGCGACCGTCGCCGTCAGCGTATAGGTCAGCGTGTCGCCAGGTGCGACTTCGCTACCCGAGGCGGGGTTGGAGCTCTTGCTCACCGTGATCGACGTCGCAACGACCGGATGCTCGGTCTCGCAGGTCGTGCAGACCGGATCGGGATCGTTGCCGCCAGCCGGGTTGCTGGCTACGACGACGTTGCCGACGCTGCCCGTCGCATCCGCATTGACGGTTGCGGTATAGGTCAGCGTGTAGGTGCCCGGCAAGGTGCCCGCCGGCAGCGTGCAGGTGAGCGTGCCGGTGCAGGCGAACGCACCCGCATCGGTCACCGAACCGAACGTCAGACCCGCCCCGAGCGTATCGCTCAGCGTCAGCACTTCAGTGGTGGCCGAGTTCGCGACCGTCGCCGTCAGCGTGTAGGTCAGCGTGTCGCCAGGCGACACCTCGCTGCCGGACGCCGGGTTGGAGGTCTTGGCCACCGTGATCGAGGTCGCGACAACCGGATGCTCGGTCTCGCAGGTCGTGCAGACCGGATCGGGATCGTTGCCGCCAGCCGGGTTACTGGCTACGACGACGTTGCCGACGCTGCCCGTCGCATCCGCATTGACGGTTGCGGTGTAGGTCAGCGTGTAGGTGCCCGGCAAAGTGCCCGCAGGCAGCGTGCAGGTCAGCGCACCGGTGCAGACAAACGCACCCGCGTCGGTGACGGCGCCAAAGGTCAGACCCGTGCCGAGCGTGTCGGCCAGCGTCAGCACTTCGGTGGTCGCCGCACTGGCAACCGTTGCGCTCACCGTGTAGGTCAACGTGTCACCAGGCGACACCTGGCTACCCGACGCCGGGTCGGAGGCCTTCGTCACCGTCACGACCGAGGCCAACGGATGTTCGGTGGTGCAGCTCGTGCAAGTCGGCGACGGGGCATCCGGATTGTCCGGATCGCCACCGCCCGTGGCGACCACCGCATTCCCGACCGACGTCTGCGCATCCGCGCCGACGGTGGCGGTGTAGACGACGTTGTAGTCGCCCGGCGCCGTCCCGGCCGGCAGAGTGAAGGTGCGGGCGTTGCCGCTACCGCCCTCGACGAAGTCACCGGCGCTGGTCACCGCGCCGAAGATCAGGCCCGCGCTGAGCGTGTCGTTCAACACGACGTCGGACAGGGTGGCGGCTTCCGCCACACGCACGCTTAACGTGTACGTGATGACCTGCCCTGCGGTCACCGTAGAGCCGGCGACGGGGTCGGCGCTCTTGACGACCTCAACGACCGGACGCGCCACGGTGACCGTCGCGCTCGCGGTGTTGTTGGCGAGATCGATGTCGTTCGTACCCGGAGGCGCGGTGACGGTCGCGACGTTGGTCACGGACGTCGACTGGGCGAACGCCGGAGACGCTCCCGCCAATCCCAGAAGACAGGCCAATACCGTACCGCCCGCGGCCGCTGCGGCCGCCCGGATGTTGTTCAACAGCATCCCGCAATCCCCCGAAAAACCTGCCATGGCCCGAGATCGACGGACCCGCATTTCCTTGAATGACATCCAGCCGCGCGACAACGAGCTCGATCGAGCTCGTCGTTCAGAAAGAAACTTCCCCATCGCGTGAGATGCCACCCGCACGAAAAAGAACCATCGTCGAGCGGGACGGCATCTTATGTGTGCAAAAATCGGACGTCAATCACAGATTTTATATCTCTCTATATGTTAGCGAATGAGAGAAACGGTGAGATAAATAACCCGCATTCAGCACGCGATGACCGACTTGCTGAAACGGGAAAGTCGGCCTATTTACCCAGTTCGTGCGCGCTGCCGACCCAACGCAGTACCAAGTAAAAGAGCGATCTGTGTTCGGCGTTACCGCCACAGGCCCATGTTGAGATCCAGGCGGCATGCGATTCCGCCCTCAACTCAAAACAAGGCGGCGACGCTTCGAGCGCGGCAAATGCGTTTTAGGCCCCGCCGACATCGGAGTCGACCCGTCCCTGGCAGCAGGAAGATGGCAGCTTCGCCTTGTGTACGGCCGATGCGGTAGGGCGCTGCGGCTCGTAGGCCCTCGCGCCCGATGCTGTGATCCCGAGAGACTGCACGCAGAGAAGCACAGCCGCTGCGGGCGGCATCGGGCCGGCGCCGGCGCAGACTCACTGCCGACGCTCTGTCGTTCGAGTGTCTCTTGCAATTCGTGCGCATCGAGGCTGCGCGCGCTCGATCGCATTGGGGATTGCCGAGCCCGCCCCTCGCCCCGGTTCGGACGCCAGGAACGATCCAGTGTCCCGCGGCCGAAAATGCCGACATCGGCTGGCCCACGCCAGGCACGCCCTCGCGTCAGACCGCCAGCGCCACCATCACCAGGTCAACACGTAACCCACGCCGCGGACCGAGCGCAGTGGCAGCGCCACCCCGGTACTGTCCTGGCACTTTCGCCGGAGCCTGTAGACCAACATCTCCAGCCGGTGCGGATCGAACTCGTGCACATCGTCCACGAGTCCGGCGATCAGATCCTCGCGACGGACCGGCTGTCCCGGCGAGCCGGCAAGCCGGCGCATGACTTGTTGTTCGGCGAGCGTGAGTTCGACCGCACGACCATCGGGCAACAGGATGTTCCACCCGCGCTCGTCGAGCCGCCAACCCGCTTCGCTGTCGAGCTCCTCGCCCAGCTCGCTGCTTTGGCCGCCATCGGAGGCCACGATGCGACGCGCGAGATTGCGTAGCGTGGCGATCAACGCGCTGGCCTCGACCGGCTTGGTCAGATACGCATCGACGCCGGCTTCCAGACCACGCAGCCGATCGCCGTTGGACACGTACCCGGTCAGCATCACCAGCCCGATCGTGGGCGCAGCCTCGCGCAGATGGCGGGCGATCGCGAAGCCGTCCTCGTCCGGCAGGCCAACATCGAGCAGCACCAGGTCATAGCGGCCGGCCACCAGATCGCGGTACAGCGCCAGCGCGCCGGGCATGCCGGTCGCCTCGAACCCGGCCGCACGCAGCAGGGGTACCAGAATCTCGTCACGCAGTTCGTCGTCGTCCTCGACCACCGCGACACTGACACGCTCTACCGCCGCCCCGTTCACGCCATGCATCCCATTTTCGAAGCGGGCGCCTCTCCCCGCGGGTCATTCGACAACGATAGCAAACCCCCGCTGAGCGCTAATCCCGACGCCGTCACCCAGCGCGATCACTAGGCGCAGCCGCGCCATACCGGCCGTGTCCGTGACGCGGCACTGCCCCGGAACGCTGGAGCAGCGCCTTTGCCGCGGCCGCCTCTTCGGCCGAGAGCGCATCGTCGACACTGCAGCGATCCGCCACCCGGCTGGCGACCACGCGCCCATCGCGCAGAACCAGTCGCGCGCCCGGCTGCCGGGGCACCCGCTCGCCGGGCAGCAGCGTCCCGGCGAGATTCAACGGGTCGGACGCGCCCACGCAAATCAGTTCACCATCCGCAGGTCGCGCGCGGACCGCGCGCAACAGCCCCACGGCTTCGGGCAGCGCGTACTGCTCGCCCGACAGCCCGGCCACGAAACGGCCGCCGCGGATCTCGCCACGGGCTTCGAGCCGGCGATAGACCCGCACCAGCTCGCGCCACGGCGGCAGCCAGTCGGGTTCACGATCGAGGATCCGCCTGCAGACCACGCCGTAACGCCGCAGCAGCACGCGCGCGATGTGCTCCAGATCGTCGGCGTCGGGGCCGTCTTCGCCGCGCCTGGGCTGGCTCCAGCGCCCGGCATCGGCGATGCCGACCAACGGCCTCCCACGCCGTCGCCCGCCAGTGGCCGGCCGACGCGAGGGTGGCACCAGCAACGCGCGCAGTCCCGCGAAACTGTCGCAGTGCGCACGCCCGGCGGCGACCAGTTCAGACAGCCCGTCCTCCAACTCGGTCTGCAGCAGGCGCGTGTGCGCCTGCAGGTCGTCGAAGAACGACGCGCCATCCCGCGCCAGCACCTCGTCGACCCGACGCGCGCGCGAAGACAACGCCGCCGCCTCACCCGGCGCCGGCGCCAGGCGCATCCAGCGCGGGACATCCGGCCGCGGCAGCAGCGCGATCGGGATCTGGCGCAGGTGGCCGCCGCTCCCTTCGCCGGCACGCGGCCGCAGACGCAGCCATGCCAAACGCCCAGTGCTGCACAGCGCATCGAGCCAACCGGGCGAGAAGTCCGGCACCCGTGCCGGCAACAGATCCGCCTCCCATGCCGCCGCGGGCGCTTCGTAGCCTTCGAGCTGCGCCAGCACGCCGGGTAAGGCCTCGGCACCGCGCACGCGCCCGCTCCGCGACACGCGTTGCCAGTCGCACAGAAAGCGCACGTAGTCAGCCACCGGCACCGGCTCGATCTCGCGACGCAGGCGACCCAGCGTCTCGCGATGGATGCGGGCCAAGAGCCCGCGCTCGCACCACTCGAGCGGCCCGGCGGCGTCGCCGCAGAACCAGCCCTGCATGACGGTGCCCTCGTGCTCGAGGGCGTGCAGCGTCGGCAACACCGCTGACGCGGCCAGGCCGAGCGGTGCGGCCAATGCCTCGGCCGTCACCGGCCCGAGCCCACCCAGACGGGCGCGGACCAGTTCCAGCAGCGCGGCCTCGCGCGTCCACGCCACCGCGTACTCCACCGGCACCGTGACGTCAGGCTGGACCGCGGCGTCAGGATGCAACGCGCGTAGCAGCGGCAGTCGCTCGACCGCAACCCAGACCGCAGCCTCGCCGCCCACGGGCACGCGCGTTGCGCGCGCATCGCCGGCCAGTGCGGCAAGCAGCGCTGGCCAATGCGCGACGGCCGCCGCCTCATCCTCGGCGATGGCACCGAGCATCATCAGCGCATCGTGCATTTCGTCCGGCGTCACCGCGTCCGGCCACGCCTCGTCGCGCACCCGCGCGATCGCCGCGGGGTCGAGCCGCCCGAGGTCGTCCGTCGCGGCCGGATCGCACCAATCGCGCTGCTGCACCGCCTGGGTCCGGCGTTCCTCGAGGGGCGCATCATCGAGAAAGGCATAGGGGCGCGCGTTGATCGCCTCGGCGGCCAGCGGCGACGGCGCGGTCAACTCCCGCGCGAGCACCTCGATCCGGCCCGCCTCGACACCGCGGAGCACGGCCAGCCAGCCGGACGCGTCCATTGCGACCTCCAGGCAGTCGTACAGCGTCTGCGCGACCAGCGGGTGGTCGGGAATCTCGCGCTCGCCGACGATGTTCTCCAGGCACGCGACCTGGTCGGGGAACACTGCCGCGAGCAAGTCCTCGCTCTTCATCCGCTGCAGTTGCGGCGCGACCTTGCGGCCGCCGGTAAAGCGCGGCAGCGCGAGCGCGGTGGTCGCATTCCAGCGCCAGCGCACGCCAAACAACGGCGCGTCGAGCAGGGCCTGCACCAGCACCTCGCGCGCAGTCGCCGCGCGCAGATAGTCCATGACTTCGGCCAGCGGGAAGCTGTGGCTGGTCGAGAGCGACAGCACGATCGCATCCTCAGTCGCTGCCGCCTGCAGTTCGAAATTGAACTTGCGGCAGAAGCGCTTGCGCAGTGCCAGGCCCCATGCGCGGTTGATGCGGCTGCCGAACGGCGCATGCAGCACCAGTTGGGTGCCGCCAGTGGCGTCGAAGAAGCGCTCGAGCACCAGGCACGACTGCGTCGGCAGCGCCCCGAGCGCATCGCGTGCACGGCCCAGATAATTGACCAGTTGCGTGGCTGCCTCGACCGACACGCCCGCCTCGTCCTGCAGCCAGGCGTGGGCACGCAGATGGCCGGATCCCGCGCCCGGTGCATCGAGCAGGGCCTCGACCTGCGCACGCAGCCGCGCCACGCCCGCCGACAACGCGTCCGTACGCCTGGGCGCCTCGCCGATCCAGAACGGGATGTTCGGCGGCAGGCCCTGCGCATCCTCCACGCGCAGCCGCCCCGCCTCCACCCGCAAAATCCGGTAGCTGGCATTGCCCAGCTGGAACACGTCACCGGTCAAGCTCTCGACCGCGAAATCCTCGATGACGGTGCCGATCGACTGCGACTCGGGTTCGAGCAGCACCGTGTAGTCGCCGGTGTCGGGAATCGTGCCGCCGGACATCGTCGCGACCATGCGTGCCCCCTTGCGCCCCCGCAGCCGGCGATGCACCGCGTCGCGATGGACGTGGCCGGCGCGCGGCCCGTGGCGGCCAACGAAGCCCTCGGCCAGCATGCGCACGACCGCATCGAAGTCCACGCGCGCCAGGTCCCGATACGGCCACGCCCGACGCACCAGCGCGAACAGCGCGTCCTCGTCCCAATCCTGCATCGCGGTTTCGGCGACGATCTGCTGCGCCAGCACGTCGAGCGGCGCCGGCGGGATACGCACTGCGTCGAGTTCGCCGCGGCGCACGCAGTCGAGCAAGGCCGCGCACTCGACCAGTTCGTCGCGCGTGGTCGCCAGCAGCCGCGCCTTCGGCACACCGCCGACCTGATGCCGTGAGCGGCCCGCACGCTGCAGGAACGCAGCAATCGAGCGCGGCGAGCCGATCTGGCACACCAGGTCGACATCGCCGATATCGATGCCCAGCTCCAGCGACGCGGTGGCTACCAGCACCGTCAATTCGCCATGCTTGAGCCGCTGCTCGGCGTCGAGCCTGGCTTCGCGCGCCAGGCTGCCGTGGTGCGCGGCCACACGCTCGCGGCCCAGCAGCTCACCCAGGTGACGCGCCGCCCGCTCGGCCATGCGCCGCGTATTGACGAACACCAGCGTGGTCCGGTGCGCCTGCGTCAGTTCTGCGATGCGCTGATAGAGCTGCATCGCCTGGTCGTTCGACAGCACCGCCGACAGTGGCGTGGGCGGCAGTTCGAGCGCCAGGTCGCGCGAGCGGTCCAGCCCGACCTCGACGATGGTGCAGCCGTTGTTGTCCCTCGTCGCTGTGCCGGCAGCGCCCTCGCCCTCCCCCGCATGCGGGGACGAGTTAGGCTGGGCCTGCGCAGTTGCTGCGATGTCCCCACCGCGCTCACCGACCAGGAACCGGGCCACCGTGCCGATCGGCGTCTGCGTCGCCGACAACCCGACCCGCTGCAGCCGCCGGCCGCACAGCGCCTGCAGCCGTTCCAGCGTCAAGGTCAGATGGCTGCCGCGCTTGTCGCCGGCCACCGCATGGATCTCGTCGACGATCACGCTGCGCACGTCCCCGAGCATCGCCCGCCCCGACACCGAGCCCAGCAACACGTACAGCGACTCGGGTGTGGTCACCAGGATGTGCGGCGGCCGCCGGCGCATCCGCGCACGCTCGGCCTGCGGCGTATCGCCGGTGCGTACCGCCGTGCGGATCCCGACGTCCGGCAGCCCCATCGCCGTCAGCGCCGCAGCGATGCCGGCCAGCGGCGCCTCCAGGTTGATGCGCACGTCGTTCGACAGCGCCTTGAGCGGCGACACATAGACCACCCGCGTCGTGTCCGGCAGCGTCCCGCCGGCCTCGAGGCCCTCGCGTACCAGCCCGTCGATCGCGACCAGGAATGCCGTCAGCGTCTTGCCCGACCCCGTCGGCGCCGACACCAGCACATCGTGCCCGGCCGCGATCGCCGGCCACGCCGCGACCTGCGCCGGCGTCGGCACCGCGAACGTGTCGCCGAACCACTGCGCGACGGCGGGATGGAGGGTGTCGAGGGGCATGGACGAAGGCGTCGCCAGTCAGCGCGAGCTGCACCCGCGAGAGTGCTACGGATATGCGACCGCCGGATGCAGGCTTCAACAGCGCTGCGCGCCGCGTTCAGCGGCTACCACACGCCTGCACGATGCAGCGCCCAAAGCCTGCTTGATCCGCGCCGCGCACCACGCTTCCGATTGCGTTGCTGAGGCGCACGCTACGCATCGTCCATTCCAGGCAGCGCCTTCAGGATCGACTCACAGGATTGCGCAAGCGCGGATCGCCGGCGCACATCCGGCCGCCTGCGGTGTTGGCGCTCCCGTCGATGGAATGGTGGGTCGTGATGGATTCGAACCATCGACCAGCGGATTAAAAGTCCGATGCTCTACCGACTGAGCTAACGACCCATCGACGGGCGGCATGCGCCCGGTCAGCGCATCCTGGCCACCAGTGAGGCGGAGGACGCCTGCCGCCCTTGGGCGGCACCGGCACAGGCCGGAGGCGCATTGTACCGGACAGGGGCCGCCGTCTGCAGCGGCGCGCGGCCAGTCACGCCGTTAGGCCTGCGGGCCCCCGACGAGCGCGCGCCCCTGCTCGGTCAAGTCGATGTCCCCGTCCTCGGCCAAGACGGCATAGCCGGCACGCACGGCCCAGTCGGTCTCGGCCTCGGTGATCGGCGTGGTGGCGTCGATATCGCGCAGGATCCGCAACTGGTCGTCGGTCAGGGGCATCGGTGGTGTCCGCGTGTGGAGTCCACGCCCACGGTACGCACGCGCCGTGACAGGCACGTCGCGGCGCCGCCTGGAGCGCGCGATCGCGCAGGTGTGCACCCGATATCACGCAGGGCGAGCGCGACACACGCGTATATGGGCGATGTCCGCATGCGATCGGCGGGCAATAGGCGCCACCGACCGGCCAGCCGGCGCCCGCGAACGATGCCGGCTCAGCCGGCGATGGTCGGCACGTAGTGCGTCGGATCGGGCGCGCCCGCGGAGGCGAAGCCATCGGCGCGCAGCCGGCAGGCGTCGCAATGGCCGCAGGCGTGGCCCTGTGCATCGGCGCGGTAGCACGAGACGGTCAGCCCGAAGTCCACGCCCAGGCGCAGGCCTTCGCGGACGATGTCCGCCTTGCTCATGTGCTGCAGCGGCGCGTGAACGCGGATGCCGGCCCCCTCGACGCCTGCCTTGGTCGCCAGGTTGGCCAGCCGTTCGAACGCGGCGACGAACTCCGGCCGGCAGTCCGGGTAGCCCGAGTAGTCGACCGCGTTGACGCCGCAGAACAGGTCGGCCGCGCCGATCACTTCTGCCCAGCCCAGCGCCAGCGACAGCATGATCGTGTTGCGGGCCGGCACGTAGGTGACCGGGATGCCCACGCTGCCGGCCTCGGGAACTTCGATGTCGTCGGTCAGCGCCGAGCCGCCAAACGCGCGCAGGTCGACGTCGACGGTCTTATGGGCCACCGCGCCCAGCGCAGTCGCCACGCGCGCGGCCGCGTCGAGCTCGGAGGTGTGACGTTGTCCGTAACGCACGCTCAGCGCGTGGACCGCGAAGCCCTGCTCGCGGGCGATGGCGACGACGGCGGCGGAATCCATGCCTCCGGACAACAGGACAACGGCGTTCTTCATGGGGGAGCAAACGAGGGGAATCGAGGAATCGAGAAGCCTAGCAGCCACAGCGCCACGCGCCGGGTCCTCGCACGGAACGCAGTCGCCCGCGCGTCACCGCCGGCCGTGGAACCGCGTCGCGTATCGCGCGATCATCGCCCCGGCTCGTCGTTCCACAGCAGCTTGTGCAACTGCATCTGGAACTTGACCGGCAGGCGATCGGCCACGATCCAGTCGGCGAGGTCGCGCGCGGAGATTTCGCCCTTGCTTGGGGAAAACAGCACATCGCAGCGCTGGTGCAGGCCGCGTTCGAGGACGAGATCGCGGGCCCATTCGTAGTCGGTGCGCGAGCAGATCACGCACTTGATCTGGTCGTGCGCGGTCAGCAACGCCAGGTTGTCCCACAGGTTGCGGTGGGCCTCGCCGGAGCCCGGCGTCTTGATGTCGACAACGCGGCTTACGCGCGGGTCGACGTCGGACACATCGAGCGCGCCCGAAGTTTCGAGCGAGACCTGGTAGCCGGCATCGCACAGGCGCTTGAGCAGGCCGATGCAACGCTTCTGCGCCAGCGGCTCGCCGCCGGTCACGCAGACATGGCGCACGCCCTGGCGGGCGACCTCGTCGAGGATCGCGTCGATCGTCCACCACTGACCACCGTGGAAGGCGTAGGCGGTGTCGCAATAGCCGCAGCGCAGCGGGCAGCCGGTCAGGCGCACGAACACCGTGGGCCAGCCTGCGTCGCGGGCCTCGCCCTGCAGCGACAGGAAGATCTCGGTGAGCTTGAGCCGGTCGGCCGCGGATGCGGCGACCGCATCGGGCGCGACGGCGGTCATGGGATCAGCGCAAGCGCGAGAGCTGGATCGCGCGCAGCCGGTCGGCTGCCGTGCGGGCGGCATCGCTGCCCGGATACTGCTTGCCGACCTCGGCCAACGTCGCTTCGGCCGCTTCGAGGTTCTTCAGGCCGTACTGCGACAGACCGACCTTGAGCAGGGCGCCGGGCGCCTTGTCGCTGGTCGGATAGCGCTGCAGCAGCGCGCGGAACTGTTCCTCGGCCAAGGCGTAGTTCTGGGTCACGTAGTAGCTCTCGCCCAGCCAGTACAGCGCATTGGGCGCGTAGCTGCCCTGCGGGTGCTGGGCCAGGAAGGCCTGGAACAACGTCGCCGATTCGGCGTAGTCGCCATTGCGCAGCGCGGCGAACGCCTGCTCGTAGGCACCACGCTCATCGGCCGGTGCCTGCGCCGTCGCCGGCGGCGCGTCCGACGGCTGCGTGCCGGCGCCGTCCTGGGATGGGGTCGGCGCGGCACCGACGGCCCCACGCCCGAGTTCGGGCAGTTCCATGCCACCGGCACCGCCGGCACCGCCTCCGGCGCCTTCGAGCCGGTTGAGCCGGCCGTCGATGTCCAGGTACTGGCTGCGGTTGCTGTTCTTGAGCTGTTCGTTCTGCTGCTGCAGCTCCTCGACCTGCGAGCGCAGGGCGACCAGTTCCTGCCGCAGCTGGTTGACCTGGTTGAGCAGGTCCATGTTCGCGCTGGTGTCTCCCGAGCGGGCTTCCAGCGCGGCAACGCGGTCGGCCAGGCTCGCGCGCTGCGCGGACGCGGGCGCGGCGACCACGAGGGTCGCCGCGAACGCAACTGGGAGCACCAGCCAGTGACGCATCGAGCGCATCAGCGGGCGGTGTAGATGATCTCGACGCGACGATTGCGGGCCCAGCAATCCTCGTTCGACTCGGTGCACACCGGACGCTCTTCGCCGTAGCTCACGACGGCCAGCTGGGCAGCCGAGCCACCGTTGGCCTGCAGTGCCGAGGACACACCATTGCCACGGCGCTCGCCCAGGCCCTGGTTGTACTCGCGGCTACCGCGCTCGTCGGCGTGGCCTTCAAGCGAGATGCGCGCCGAGCTGCGGTCGCGCAAGTACTTGGCGTGGCAGCTGACGATGGCCTGGAACTCCGGACGCAGCGAGTCCTGATCCAGATCGAAGTACACCACGCGCTGGCGCAGGCAGGCGTCGCTGTCCAGGTCGGCCGGCGTGTAGGCACCCGCGGTCGACGGGGTCGGCGCGACCGTGCCGGTGGACGGACCGGTCGCGACCGGCGCTTCTTCCTTCACCTTCTTGGAACACGCGACGGCGGCGGTGCAGAGCAGCGCTGCCAGCATCACACGGGTGGTCGTCTTCATCTCGTCGATCCTTGGTTATGTCGAATCAGGGCAGTGAGTATTGTTGTGAAGGACGTGCAGGCAGCGTCAGCGCTGTTCCCGGAACGGACCCCATGCCGGTTCGCGCACATCACCATCGGCGAGGACGAGGCGCTGGCGTACCCGGCCATCCGAAGAGACCGCATACAGCACACCCCTACGTCCCTCGCGCGCCGCGTACAGGACCATGCCGGCGTTCGGAGCGAAACTCGGCGATTCGTCGAGCGATCCGGGCGACAGCGTGGACCAGCGGGGCGACCCCAGGCTGCGATCCAGCAGTGCAATACGGTACACGTTGCCCGACCCTTGCGCCACGACGATTTTCTTGCCATCGAAGGAGACCGACGGGTCGGCGTTGTAGCTGCCCTCGAACGTCACCCGGGTGGCGTTGCCGCCGCTCGCCGGCGCTTGGTAGACCTGCGGCCGCCCGCCCCGGTCGGAGATGAAGTACAGGCTGGCGCCATCGGGCGCCCAGACCGGCGAGGTGTCGATCGCGAAGTGATTGGTCACCTGGGTCAGCGCCTTGCTGCCCAGGTCCATGACGTAGATCTCGGGATTGCCGCTGCGCGAGAGCGACAGCGCCAAGCGACGGCCGTCGGGGGAGAACGCCGGGGCGCCGTTGATGCCACGGAAGCTGGAGACCAGTTCGCGGCCGCCGGTGGAGATGTCCTGGATGTAGATCGCCGAGTTGCCACGTTCGAAGCTCACGTAGGCGATGCGGCGGCCGTCCGGGCTCCATGCCGGCGAGAGCAGCGGCTCGTTGGAGCGCACCACAGTCTGCGGGTTGTGGCCGTCGGAATCGGCGACGACCAGCGCATAACGGGCGTTCTGCCCCAGCCCAGTCTGGGTCACGTAGGCGATCCGGGTCCAGAACGCACCGCGCACGCCGGTGATCTTCTCGTAGATCGCGTCGGCCATCTGGTGGGCGACGTCGCGCATCGCATTGGCGCGTGCGGTCATCGCCAGGCCGAGCATGCGCTCCTGCTTGGCGACGTCGAACAGCTCGTACTCGACGCGGTAGCCACCGCCGCCGGCGTCGACGACCCGGCCCACGACCAGGAAGTCCTGGCGCAGCGCGCGCCACGTCGGGTACTGGACCTCGCTGCCACGGGTCGGGCGCTCGACGATGTCGCGGTCGGGCAGCGTGCGGAACTGACCGGAGCGGTCGAGGTCGGCGCGGATCACCGCGGCCACGTCGGTATCGGGTGCAGTGCCGCTGCCCTGGTAGGGCATCGGGACGACCGCGATCGGCATCGCCTGCGCGCTGCCGCCGGTGATATCGATCTCCAGCCCCTGCTGTTGCGCGCTGGCCATCATCGGCAGTGCGAGCGCGAACAGGGCGATCAGACAACGGATCAGGATGGGTTTCATCGGCCTACCGGACATGAGAATGGGAAAAGAGACCCGCGCAGCTTGGCCGCTGCGCGGCGCAACAGGATGAATCCGGGCGCAATCATGGCGCGCCGCTGGTGAAGGTGATGACGAGTTGACGCTCGAACACCCGCTCGAAGCCCGAATACGGCAGCGGGGAGGCCCGGTACACCGCCTCAAGCAGGGATTGCCGGGCCTTGGCGTCGAACCCGCACTCGCGCACCGGCTCGACCGACACGACATCGCCGCCAGGCAACTGCCGGACCAGCACCCGGCACCGCACGTCCCCGACGATGTCGGGTTTGCGCCACTGGCTCTGCACGGCCTGATGCAAGGCCATCCGATACCGGGCCTCGAGCCCGTCGTCGGCGCGGCCAGCCACGGGTGTGGTCAGGCCGCACACCGCCAGCACGCTCACTGCGAACGCCGCCCTGGCAGTCGAGACCGGACCTGGCATCGTCAATCCTGCGCGGTGAAGTTGAAGTTGAGCCTGCGGTTGAAGACCGATTCGAAGCCGGCGTAAGGCAGCGGCTCGGCGGCGCGCACCGCGGCCTCGACCGAACGCCGGCCCTGGGCGTCGTACGGGCACGACGGGTCGAATTCAACGTTGATCACCTCGCCGCCCGGCAACTGGGTGATGTACAGGCGGCAGCGTTGACCCAACTGCACGTTGTCGGGCCGACGCCAGTTGCGGCGCACCGCTTCCTGGATCGCCGCCGCGTACTTGGCGGCCAGGCCGCTGTCGCCGTCGGGACGGCCGGGCGGCGGACTCGCCGCCGACGCCGCGGCGGACGCCGCGGCGCGCTCGGCCGCCTGGCGCGCCTCGCGGTCGGCGATCTGCTTGAGCCGCTGCTCGGCCAGGCGCGCTTCGCGCTGGGCCTTCTCGCGTTCGGCGCGCAGCTTCTCCAGTTCCTGGCGGGCAAGCCGGCGTTTCTCCTCGGCCTCCTGCTGCTTCTGCTGCTCGGCCAGCTCGATCTGCGCCTGCCGGCGCTTTTCCTCCTGCTCCCGCTCGCGCGCCTCGGCAGCCTGCGCCTCACGACGCACGGCATCCTGGGAGACGGTGTCGGGCTTGGGCACGACCTCCTGGGGCGTCGGCTGGCGACGCTCGACCGCATCCTCGGGACGCGGCTCGGGCAGCGGCTGCGGCGGCGCGGCAACCGGCTCGGGTTCCGGCTCGGGCAGGGGCTCGACGACGGGCTCGGGCGTGGGCGCTGGCACCGGCTCCGGTGCAGGTTCGGGCACGGGCTCGGCGACCGGCTCGGGGCGGCTGGCAAGCGCGCGTCGGTCGGCCGCGCTCAACGCATTGGGGTCGATGACGTCCGCCGAAACCGGAGAACCGGCGGCTGAGGTCGGGCGCGACGACGCGCTCCACAGTGCGCCGAGCAGGATCAGCCCGAACAGCAGCACGTGGACCAGGATCGCCAGCCCGACTGCGATCGCGTCGTCGGTGCGCGATTCACGCATTCAGTTTGCGCCCTCCTGCGGGCGGCTGATCAGACTGACCTTGGAGATGCCGGCCTCGTTGATGAGGTCGATGGCATTCATGATGCGCTGGTAGCTGGCGGCGCCATCGCCGTTGACCAGGATCGTGGCCTCCGGGTTCTGCGTGTGGATACCGCGCAAGCGTGCGACCAGGTCCTCGCGCGTGACCGAGGTGTTCTGCTGCTCGACCATCAGCGCCAGCTGGCCGTCGGGATAGACGCTGACGACCACTGGGTCCTTCGGCGTACCGAGCGACTTGGCGCGCGAATCGGGCAGGTTGATGTCGGTGCCCAGGTTCATCAGCGGCGTGGTGACCATGAAGATGATCAGCAGCACCAGCATCACGTCGATGTAGGGCACGACGTTGATTTCGTTCTTGAGCTTGCGCCGCTTGGCACGGCGAAGGGAGATCGACGACATGGCGGGGTCCGGGTTCGTGGACGGTCCAGCGACCGCCCGGCGCGGCTGGGGTCAGTCGGCGCCGGTCTGACGTTCGAGGATCGAGGAGAACTCGTCGGAGAAGGCCTCATAGCGCGTGGCGATGCGCTCGACCTTGGTCGCGAAGCGGTTGTAGGCCCACACCGCCGGGATCGCCGCGAACAGGCCCATCGCGGTCGCGATCAGCGCCTCGGAGATGCCCGGCGCGACGGTGGCGATGGTGGCCTCCTTGACGCTGGCCAGGCCGTGGAACGAGATCATGATCCCCCACACCGTGCCCAGCAGACCGACGTACGGCGCGATCGAGCCGACGTTGGCGAGGAACTCGAGATTGCGTTCCAGGCCGTCGAGCTCGCGGGCACCGGCCACACGCATGCCGCGCTGCGCGCCCTCGAGCTGGGTGCGGCTGTCGATGCCGCGACGCTGGCGCTGGCGGGAGTACTCGCGGTAGCCGGCCTCGAAGATCGCCTCCAGCCCCTCGATCTCACGGCTGCGCTCGGTCGCCGAACTGTAGAGCTTGCCGATCTCGGCGCCCGACCAGAAACGCTCCTCGAAGCGGTCGGCCTCTTTTTCTGCGCGGTCGAGCATGCGCTTCTTGCGGAAGATGATGACCCACGAGGAGATCGACGCCAGTAACAGCAGCAGCATCACCAACTGCACCGGTATCGAGGCGTGCAGGATCAGGTCGAGGATGCTCAGATCGTTGGGCAGCGGCGCAGTCGCGGCAGCGGCCGCACCGGTGTTCGCCAGCTCGGTGGCGCCGGCGGTGGCCTCCTCGGGCAGGGCCTGCACCTGGGCGGCGGACTGCAACAGCACGGGCATTGGGCTCATCCAGGATTACTCCGCTGACGTTTCGAGTGACTTGAGTTGGGTATACAGCGCTTCGGGCAACGCACGCGGACGGAAATCCGCCGCCGACAGCGCGGCCACGCGTACCTCGGCATCGACCAGCAGCACGCCCTCGCGACAGATCCGCTGGACGAACACCGCGCTCGCGCGTCGACACTGACGCAGCACCACTTCGACCTCCAGCGCATCGTCCAGGCGCGCAGGACTGCGGAAATCGATCCGCATCGCGCGCACCGCGAACATCGTGCCGTGGTCATCCTGCAACGAGGTCTGACCATGACCGTGGGCACGTAACCACTCGCTGCGTGCGCGCTCCATGAAGGCGACGTACTGCGCGTGATAGACGACCCCGCCAGCGTCGGTATCTTCCCAGTAGACGCGTGTCGGCCAACTGAATACCGGTGAACCGGCACCGGAGGTGGGAGATCGGGAAGTCATGGGGTGTGGCTCACGGTCGGTGGTGTCGAGCGGATCGTGGGGCCATCAGAACAATGCCCCTGAGTCTCCATTTCCCAGTTCGGGCGCCTTCGGGCGCAGCCCCAGGTGCAGGTAGGCCTTGCGCGTGGCCATGCGACCGCGCGCGGTGCGCACCAGAAAGCCCTGCTGGATCAGATACGGTTCGATCACGTCCTCGAGCGTGCCGCGTTCTTCGCTGAGCGCGGCGGCCATCGACTCGACGCCGACCGGGCCGCCATCGAAGTTCTCGATGATCAGCTGCAGCAGGCGCCGGTCGAGCTCGTCGAACCCCTCCGGGTCGACCTTGAGCATCTGCATCGCGGCGTGCGCGACGGCGTGGTCGATGCGGCCGCCGGCGCGGACCTGGGCATAGTCGCGCACCCGCCGCAGCAGACGGTTGGCGATGCGCGGGGTGCCGCGCGCGCGCCGCGCGATCTCCGCCGCACCTTCCGGTTCGCACGCCATCCCCAGGATCTGTGCCGAGCGCCGGACGATGCGGGTCAGCTCCTCGGTGCTGTAGAACTCGAGGCGCTGGACGATGCCGAAGCGATCGCGCAACGGTGCGGTCAGCAGACCGGCGCGGGTCGTCGCGCCAATCAGCGTGAACGGCGGCAGGTCGATCTTGATCGAGCGCGCGGCCGGGCCCTCGCCGATCATGATGTCGAGCTGGAAGTCCTCCATCGCCGGGTACAGGACTTCCTCCACGACCGGCGACAGGCGATGGATCTCGTCGATGAAGAGCACATCGTGCGGCTGCAGGTTGGTCAGCAGCGCAGCCAGGTCGCCGGCCTTCTCGATCACCGGGCCCGAAGTCACGCGCAGCGCCACGCCCAGTTCGTTGGCGATCACATGACTGAGCGTGGTCTTGCCCAGGCCAGGCGGCCCGAACACCAGCACGTGGTCCAGCGCCTCGCGGCGCTGCCGGGCGGCCTCGATGTAGATCGACAACTGCTCGCGGACCGGCTGCTGGCCGAGGTAGTCGTCCAGCCGCTGCGGCCGGATGCTCGCCTCGACGGCGTCGTCCTCGTGGGTGGCGTCGGCGGCGATGATGCGGTCCTGGGTCATCCCGGCATGATCGCACGCCACCCCCCGAACCAGAACCGGGGTCAGCGGCGCATGGCCTCGGCGGCCAGTGCGAAGCTGTGACGGCGGGCGTCGTGATCGAAGATGTTGGCGGTGAGCATCAGCTCGTCCGGGCGGTGCCGGGCAACGAAGTCGGCGATACCCTCGCGCACATCGGTCGGGTCGCCGACCACCGAGCACGCCAGGGCCTGGGCGACCATGGCCTTCTCCGCCGGATTCCAGATCGCGTCGATGTCGTCGATCGGCGGCGGGATCAACCCCGGCATCCCGCGGCGCAGGCGCACGAAACTCTGTTGCTGGGTGGTGAACAGCCGCTGCGCCTCGGCGCGGGTGTCGGCCGCGACGACGTTGAGTGCGAGCATCGCATGCGGCTGCTGCAGCCGCTGGGATGGGCGGAAGTCCCGGTGATAGAGCGCAAGCGCCTCGGTCATCGCGGCCGGTGCGAAGTGCGAGGCGAATGCATAGGGCAGGCCCAGCGAGGCGGCCAGCTGCGCGCCGAACAGGCTCGAGCCGAGGATCCAGACCGGCACATCCAGTCCGGCACCGGGGACGGCCTGCACGGGCTGACCCGGCCTGGCCGGCTCAAAGTAGCGCAGCAGTTCCATGACGTCGGACGGGAAGGCGTCCGCGCCCGCGTAGTAGCGGCGCAGGGCCTGGGTGGTCGCCTGGTCGGTGCCGGGGGCGCGGCCCAAGCCGAGGTCGATACGTCCGGGATACAGCGATGCGAGCGTGCCGAACTGCTCGGCGACCTGCAGCGGCGCGTGGTTGGGCAGCATCACGCCGCCGGCGCCGACCCGGATCGTCGAGGTGCCGCCGGCGATGTGGCCGATCAGCACGGCCGTCGCGGCGCTCGCGATGCCGGGCATGTTGTGATGCTCGGCCAGCCAGTAGCGGCGGTAGCCCAGGGCCTCGGCGTGGCGGGCGAGGTCGAGCGAGCGGGCGAACGAGTCGGCGGGCGTCGAGCCTTCGGTGACGGGCGCGAGGTCGAGGACAGAGTACGGAATCATCGGGGGGCCTGGAGGGGGCATGCTCAGGGACATGGGGCCCGAGCCGTCGAACTCCATGGCCGGCGGGTGGAACGCTGCCTTGCGGTTGCCGTAACGGCGTGCTGGACGCCGCGCTTTCGTCCGAGCCGCATCGCAGGTCTTCTCGGGCGCCGATGGACGCGTCGATCGACGCCGTGGCGGTCGGATACGCCTCGCGCTTACTTCGTGCTCCGAGCGGTCAGCCGTCCATCACCACGCGGTTGCGGCCGCCGGCCTTGGCCAGGTAAAGCCGGCGATCGGCTTCGGCCAGCAGCCGGTGCAGGTCATCGCCGACGGACGCGGCGCACACGCCGATGCTGACGGTCATCCGCAGATCGCCGCCGCGCACCGGCACCCGCAGGTTCTCGACGCAGCCGCGCAGGCGCTCGAAGTACGCGGCCAGCGCCTCGGTATCGAGCCCGGGCACCAGCAGGCAGAACTCCTCGCCGCCAAAGCGCGCGATCAGGTCCTGCGGGCGAGCATGCGCCGACAGGGCGTTCGCCAGCGCTCGCAGCGCATGGTCGCCGGTCTCGTGCCCCCAGCTGTCGTTGATGTGCTTGAAGTGGTCGACATCGAGGATCGCCATCGCCACCGATGTCCCGCCGTCCTGCAGGGCGGGCAGCTGCTGCTCGGTGCGCTCGAGAAAGCAGCGCCGGTTGGGCAGGCCGGTCAGGAAATCGCGCGTCGCCAAGTCCTGCAGGCTGCCGATGAGCTCGAGCTGATCGACGTTCTGCGAGACACGGCAGAAGAACTCCTCGCGCGAATAGGGCTTGCGCAGGAAATCGTTGGCGCCGTTCTTGAGGAAACGGGCGACCAGGTCGGCATCCTCGCAGCCCGACACGCCGATCACCGCGACCCGATCGCGGGCGCGCAGCGCGCGCAGGCGCCGCGTCACTTCCACGCCCTGCATGCCCGGCATCTCCTCGTCGATCAAGGCCAGGCGGATCGTCGGGTCGGCTTCGAGCGCACGCAGCGCGGCATCGCCCTCGGCGGCCTGCACCACCCGATAGCCGAACATCTCCAGCAACCAGGCGGTGCGCTCGCGCGCCGAGGCCGAATCGTCGACCACCAGTGCCGAGATCCGCCGATTGCGCTCGAGCCGCTGCACCAGCCAGACGATGTAATCCAGACTGCCGGGCGTGCTCTTGAGCACGAAGTCGATCACCTGCCGGCGCAGCAACCGGTCGCGCAGTTCGCGGTCGTAGACACCGCTGACGACGACCGTGGCCAGGCCACGGGCCAGGAAGAAATCGACCACCGAGTCGCGATCGCCGTCGGCCAGCACCAACCCGGTCAACACCAGGAACCAGTCGTTGTGGGCGTCGAGCGCCCGCTCGGCCTCGGCCAGCGATCCGGCCACGGTCACCGGCAGTTCGAGCCGGCTCTCGATGGTGCCGGCGACGGCCTGGGTGTAGGCACGCGAGTTCTCCACCAGCAGCACGCGCTGCGGCAGGGGCGAGGTCGGGATCCTGGGCAGGAGCGCGTGCATGCGGTTCGGCGTCCGACGGTACTCGCCGACGTTATCGGCCGACGGCGGGCGCGCTTGAACGCGACACTGCGTCGCACCCGCCCGGCGGGTGCGTGCTGTCCGGCTAGATATGCACCTGCGATCCGAGCTCGACGAGGCGGTTGCCGGGGATGCGGAAGAAGCCCGTGGCCGGCGCCGCGTTGCGATGCATCAGCGCGAACAGCTTGTCGCGCCAGACCGGCATGCCCCGCCGCGGCGTCGCCACCACGGTCTCGCGGCTGGTGAAGTAGGTGGTGTCCATCGGGTCGATCACGATGCCGTCCTCCACGTCCCCACAGCGCATCAGCGCCATCGGCACGTCCGGCGTCTCCATGAAGCCGAAGCGCAGGGTGATGCGATGGAAATCGTCGCCGACCGGATCGATCCGCAATCGGCGCGCAGGCGCCGCATACGGCACGGCGAGCGTTTCGACGGTCAGGAACACGTTGCGCTCGTGCAGCACCTTGTTGTGCTTGAGGTTGTGCATCAGCGCCTGCGGCACGACGCCGCGGTCGGCGGTCAGGAACACCGCGGTGCCCGGCACCCGGACCGGCGGGGCGAGCATCAGGCCCGGCAGGAAGGTATCCAGGCGAATGCCCTCCTTCTGGATCTCGTCGCGCAGCAGCTGACGGCCGCGCCGCCAGGTCCTGAGCAGCGTGAACAGCGTGATGCCCAGCACCAGCGGAAACCAGGCGCCCTGCAGCACCTTGGCACCGTTGGCGATGACGAAGGCGACATCGATCAGGATGAACACCGCGCACGAGGGCAGCACCCAGCGCCGCCAGCGCGGCCACAGTGCCCGCGCGACCACGATCAGCAGCAACGTATCGATGAGCATCGTCAGCGAGACCGAGATGCCGTAGGCCGCCGCCAGCGCCGAGGAGGTCTGGAACGTGAGCACCAGCGCGATCACCACCACCGCCATCGCCCAGTTCACCCCGGGGATGTAGATCTGGCCGATAGTGTCGCTGGAGGTGTGGCGCACATGCATGCGCGGGATGTAGCCCAACTGCATCGCCTGCCGAGCGACCGAGAAGCCGCCGGTGATCACCGCCTGCGACGCGATCACCGTCGCCGCGGTGGCCAGCACGATCATCGGCCAGCGTGCCCACTCGGGCACGCCGACGTAGAACGGGTTGCGGATCGCTGCCGGGTCCTCGAGCACCAGCGCGCCCTGCCCCAGGTAATTGAGCATCAGCGCCGGCAGCACGAAGAAGTACCAGGCATAGCGGATCGGGCGCGCACCGAAGTGGCCCATATCGGTATAGATCGCCTCGCCGCCGGTCACCGCAAGCACCACCGCACCGAGAATGAACACCCCGCCCCAACTGTGCTCGACAAAGAACCGCCCCGCCCACCACGGATTGAGCGCATGCAGCACCTCGGGCGCGTGCAGGATGTTGAGCACGCCCAGCATCGCGAGCGAGGCGAACCACAGCACCATGATCGGGCCGAACACCCGCCCCACCTTCGTGGTGCCGAACCGCTGGGTCGCAAACAGGATGCCGAGCACGAGCACGGTGATCGGAATGATCCACGCATGCAGGCCCGGCGCCACGACCTCCAGGCCTTCGACCGCCGACAGCACCGAAATCGCCGGTGTGATGACGCCGTCGCTGAAGAACAGCGACGCGCCGAAGACGCCGAGAATGCCGACCAGATACGCAGACTTCCCGCCCTTGGCCAGGCAGCGCTGGGCCAGCGCCATCAGCGCCATGATGCCGCCCTCGCCGTCGTTGTCGGCGCGCAGAATGATGGTGACGTACTTGTAGGTCACCACGATCGTCAGCGACCAGAAGATCATCGACAGCACGCCGAGCACGGTGTCGTGATCGGCCACCAAACCGTAATGCGACGAGAACGCCTCGCGCAGGGTGTACAGCGGACTGGTGCCGATGTCGCCGAACACGACGCCGATCGCCCCGGCGACCAGCCCCGCCAGGCCGATCTGGCCATGGGTCTGCGGGTGGCCGGGCGGACTGCGCGGATCGGGCGCCGCCTGGCGCGTGGACTGGGTCATGACGTGGGGGCCCCTGACGGGCGGTGGGTCAGCGAAGCGCGGACTGTAGCGCTTTGCGGATGATGATTTCGGCCGCATCGCCATCACGCGCCGCGGCCTTCGCCATCTTCGCCGCCTCGGCCGGTTTGTACCCCAATTGCTGCAGGGCGACGGTCGCCTCCGATAACGGATCGGCAGGCCCGGTACGCCCGGCCACCGCCCCACCCGCGCCGCCCAGGTCGGCGACCCGATCGCGCAGTTCGACCACGATCCGCTCGGCGGTCTTCTTGCCGATCCCCGGAATCCGGGTCAGCGCCGTGACGTCGCCGGCCTGGACCAGTTGCGCGAACGCATCGACGCTGACTCCCGACAGCACAGCGAGCGCGATCTTGGCGCCGATCCCGCTGACCTTCTGCACATCGCGGAACAGCCGGCGCTCGGACTCGTGCAGGAAGCCGTACAGCGAGACGGTGTCCTCCTTGTGCGCGTAGTGCGTGAACAGCGCGACCTCGCGCCCGACCTCGGGCAGGTCGTAGAACGTGCTCATCGGGGCTTCCAACTCATATCCCACCCCGCCCACATCGACGACCAGCCAGGGGGGAGCCTTGTGCACGAGTTTGCCGCGCAGTCTTCCGATCATGGAGCGCCTCCGGCCGCGGGCCGGTCATGAAACATGGGGAGGGGGGCGGACAAGGCCGCGATGTCGCTCATTTCCTGCTCCAGGCCTGACGCGCGTCGAGCCCCAGTCGGCCGGCCGTCGCACGGACGTGGGCATGGGTGATCGCCACCGCCAGCGCATCGGCAGCGTCGGCCTGCAACTTGCCGGTCAGCCCGAGCATCAGGCCGACCATGTGCTGGACCTGGCCCTTCTCGGCGCTGCCACGACCGACGACCGCGAGCTTGATCTCGCTGGCCGCATACTCGTGGACCGGCAGGTCGCGCAGCACCACCGCGCCGATCGCCGCCCCGCGCGCCTGACCGAGCTTGAGCGCCGAGTCGGGATTGCGCGACATGAACACCCGTTCGATCGCCACCTCGTCGGGCCGGTGGAGCTCGACCAGTTCGCCCAGCCCGACCAGCAGGCGGCGCAGCCGTGCCGGGAAATCGCCGGCCGACAGCAGCGACAGCGGCGCGTGATGCACATGCGTGACGCGGCCGGCCGCATCGACGTCGATGATGCCCACCCCCGTGCGCTGCGAGCCGGGATCGATGCCAAGAATGCGGGTCATCGGCGACGGATCACCGGCGCCGTCAGGCGCCGTCCAGCGACGCTTGATCCACGTTCGAGTACACGTCCTGGACGTCGTCGAGGTCCTCGAGCAGGTCGAGCAGCTTGCGGACCTGCTGCGCGGTCTCGGCATCGACCGCGACGTCGTTGTCGGCGCGGAACGTCAGCTCGGCGTGCTCGGGGGCGAGGCCGGCGGCGGCCATCGCCTCGCGCACCGCAGCGAAATCCTCGGGCGCGGTGATCACGTCGATCGCGCCGTCCTCGGGATAGACGACCACATCGTCCGCGCCGGCCTCGATCGCGACCTCGGTGATCCGTTCCTCGTCGGCGCCGGCGTCGTAGCTGAGCACGCCCAGGCGCTTGAACATGAAGGCCACCGAGCCATCGGTACCGAGGTTGCCGCCGCACTTGCCGAAGGCATGACGCACGTCGGCCACGGTGCGGACCTTGTTGTCGGTCAAGGCGTCGACGATGACCGCCACGCCGCCCGGCGCGTACCCCTCGTAGCGGATCTCCTCGTACTCGACCCCTTCCAGTTCGCCGGTCGCCTTCTTGATCGCGCGCTCGACCACGTCCTTGGACATGTTCTGCGCCATGCCCTTGTCGATGGCGACGCGCAGGCGCGGATTGTTGGCCGGATCGCCGCCGCCGGCACGTGCGGCGACGCCGATCTCGCGGATGATCTTGGTGAAGATCTTGCCGCGCTTGGCGTCGGTCGCATTCTTGCGGGCCTCGATCGAAGGTCCTCGTCCCATGGTCGTTCTTTTCAGCGTCGAAGGCGCGATTTTAGCGCGCGAAGCGGCCTACGCGCAGGAACGCAGCGGTCTGGGACACCGCCGGGGAGGAGAACAGCAGGCCGCTGTGGCTGGCGTGGACGACCACGTGGTCGGTCAACCCCGGCGCGCGCGTCTCGGCCACCGCCACGGTGCCGTCGTGTGGGCCATCGAAGCGCGCGAACAACGCCCCCAGCCCGCGCGGGACCCGGCCGGCGACCATCCCGACCGCGACCTGCGGCGGCCACCGGGCGCAGCCGGTGAGCAGGATGTCGGCGCTGCGGCCGAAGTACAGCCGCGAGATCGGCCACCGCGACAGCGCGGCAGCGGCGCCGCTGCCGCACACCGGCGAGCCCAAGCAGACCACGCGCCCGACCGGCAGGTCCGGCGCCTGCGCCAGCGCCTGCAGCGCCACCAGGCCGCCGAGGCTGTGCCCGACCAGATGCGCTGGCCCGCCGCGACGCACCTGCGCGAGCAGGCCATCGACCGCGGCCTGCGGCCCACCGGTGACGCTGGGGTAACCGAAGATCTCCGGCGCGAACCCCGCCGCCGCCAGGCGGCGTGCAAAGCGCCGCATCGTCAGACCGACCATCCAGATGCCGTGCAGCAGCACGACACGTTGAGGCCCGTTGCTCATGCGGCCATGTCCAGCAGACCCGTCGCCTGCCGCCAGGCCCGCGGCGACAGCCCGCTGCGGGCCTTGAACGCCCGCGACAGCGCCGCCTCGCTGCCGTAGCCGACTTCGTCGGCGATCACCTTCAGCGGCCGGCCGCGCCGCAGCGCCCGCTGCGCAAGCGCGATCCGCCAATCCTGCAGGTACTGGCCCGGGGTCTGCCCGAGCGCCTCTCGGAAGCTCTGCGCGAAGGCACTGCGCGACATCCCCGCAGCCTGTGCCATCGATGCCAGCGTCCAGCCGCGCGCCGGCGCCTGGTGCAGCGCGACCAGTGCGCGCCGTAGCCGCGGGTGCGCCATGCCCGCCAGCAGTCCGCCGCGCAGGCCGCCCGATTCCAACTGCTGGCGCAGCACCTGGACCAGCAGCGCCTCGATCAGCCGATCGAGCAGCACCGTGCGCCCGCAGCGGCCGTCGAAGGCCTCCTCGAACACCAGCGCGAACAGCCCGGCCGAGCCCGGCACCGCGTCGGCGGGCAGCCACAGCACGGCGGGCAAGGCCCGCACCAGCGGATTGTCGGCGCCGCCCTCCAAGCGCAGCCGCGCGGCGAGCACGCGCGCTCCGGGTTCGGTGATGACCTCGTCGGCCAGGATGCGCTGGGGGACGAGCAGGAGGCCGGGGCCGGCCATCGGCTGCGACTGCGCAGCCAAGCGCAACGCACCGGCCGCCACGAGCCACAGCGCGCCGTCGTCGTGGCTGCCAACCTCGCCAGGGCCGGCGTCGACATCGGCGGTGATCCGGAACCGATCCAGCAGCACGGCCAGCCGATCCACCATTGCAGGACTCCAGGCCAAGTTTCCTGGACTTGGCATGCCCAAACGTATCAGCGAACCGCGCACAGTGTCGATACCGCAGCGGCATTCCGCCGGCTGCCACCCGGAGACCTTTCGCATGTCCCTCGACACCGTGCTTTACACCGCGACTGCCACCGCCACCGGTGGACGCGAAGGCCGCGCCGCCTCCAACGACGGCGCCCTCGACATCGCCCTGTCCACGCCGCGCGAACTGGGCGGCGCCGGCGGCCCGGGCACCAATCCCGAACAACTGTTCGCCGCCGGCTATGCCGCCTGCTTCCTGGGCGCACTCAAGCTGGTCGCCGGCAAGCAGAAGGTCACGCTGCCTGCCGATACCACGATCACCGGTGAAGTCGGCATCGGCCCGATTCCGGCTGGCTTCGGCATCCAGGCCACGTTGACGATCCGCGCCCCCGGCGTGCCGCGCGAGCAGTTGCAGCCGCTGGTCGAGGCCGCGCATGCGGTCTGCCCCTACTCGAACGCGACCCGCGGCAACATCGATGTGACCCTGGTCGTGGCCTGAGGGCAGCAGCCGGGCGCCATCCCAGGCGCCTGGCTCAGCGCTGCACGGGCCGACGCAGGATGAACTCCAGATCCTGCGTCGCGCCGACCGGAAACAGGTACTCGCCGACCTTGCCGAAACCATAGCGGCCATAGAAGCGCTGCGCGCCGAGGTTCTCCGACCACACGCCGACCCACAGCGTGCGCGGGCCCTCGCGCAGCAGCCAGTCCATCGCGACCTGCATCATGCGGGTGCCGAGCGCGGCCCCCTGCAGGCCACGGACGAGATACAGCCGCTTGAGCTCGCCATCGCCCGGTGCGACCTCGGCGTGCGGCAGGCCGCAGGGGCCGGCGGCGGCATGACCGACGGCCTCGCCGTTGCGCTCGAGCAGCCAGACTGCGTAGTCGGGATGGGTCAGCACGATGCGCTGGCGCTCGACGGCGTAGGCCTCGTCGAGGAAGGCCTGCAAATCATGGCGCGGATACAGATGCCCGAAGGTCTCGGTGAACGTCCGCGCAGCGAGGGCGGACAGCCGCGCCGCATCGGCTTCGACACCGCGGCGCAGTACGAAGCCCGGCGGCAGCGGCGGTTCGGCGGTGGGTTCGACAGTCATCGCGCCATTGTCGCAGCAACGCCGCGCCGGCCTCCAGCGGTGGCCGGCGCGATGTTGCGCGCCTTCAGTGCGCGGTGTGGGCCGCCGGCACCGCCCGCACGCCCTGCTGCACGCCGGTCATGTCGGGCAACCGGTGCGCGATGCCCTTGTGGCAGTCGATGCAGGTCGCCTGCCCGGTCGCAAGGTACGTGCGATGGATCTGCGCCGCCCGGCTCGCCTGGCGGGTGAGGTCCATCGAGTCGTAGTCATGACAGTTGCGGCACTCGAGCGAATCGTTGGCCTTCAGCCGCGCCCACTCGTGCTCGGCCAGCGTCAGGCGCATGTCCAGGAACTTCTCGCGCGTATTGATCGTGCCGAAGATCTTGCCCCAGACCTCCTTGGAGGCCTGCATCTTGCGTCCGATCTTGTGGGTCCAGTTGTGCGGCACGTGACAATCGGGACAGGTCGCCCGCACGCCCGAGCGGTTGTTGTAGTGGATGGTGGTCTTGAGCTCCTCGAAGACGTTGTCGCGCATCTCGTGGCAGCCGGTGCAGAACGCTTCGGTGTTGGTGACCTCCAGCGCGGTATTGAAGCCGCCCCAGAAGATCACCCCGGCGATGAACCCACCCAGCGTCAAAAAGCCCAGGCTCAGGTGGACTGCCGGCGAGCGCAGCGTCTTCCAGAACGACCGGACCGTGGCCTGGAGCCGCCCGAACGCCTTCATTGCAAGGTCTCCTCGCGCTCGGACCGCAGCACGCTGTCGATATCACGGAAGCCGTTGGCGACCAGCGGCAGCGCGTCGGTCTGCACGACGTGGCACTGCAGGCAGAAGTAGCGCCGCGAGGACACCTGCGCCAGGAACTGGTCGTCGCGATCCATGTAGTGGGTCACGCTGATCTCCGGCGCCTGGAACTGCGCGGCATTGCTGCGCGCGTGGCACAGCATGCAACGGTTGGCGTTCTTGTCGACCTGGTAGCCCTCGATGCTGTGGGGCACGGTCGGCGGCTGCATCGGGTAGGCGCGGCCGCGGCGACGATCGAAGTTCTCGACCCGCGCCATCGGCAGCGGCGTGATCTCAGCGGTAATCGGCACGTTGCGTCGCAACGGATCGATGTCCTGGACCGGATTGCCGCGCGCGCCGACCTCGGGCGCCGGCGGCACGATCTCGGGCTTGGGTGCGC
Source organism: Luteimonas sp. TWI382 (assembly GCF_039674545.1). Taxonomy (NCBI): domain Bacteria; kingdom Pseudomonadati; phylum Pseudomonadota; class Gammaproteobacteria; order Lysobacterales; family Lysobacteraceae; genus Luteimonas; species Luteimonas sp. TWI382. Next base: position 23,877 of record NZ_JBDJNS010000025.1, on the reverse strand, counting down.
GATCGCCGCACGCGGCCAGCACGAGCATCAACACGATGGCGAGGATCTTGCGCATGTCAGGCCACTCCCACCGCGGCGACCTTGGCCGCGCATTTCTTGAAATCGGTCTGCTTGGAGATCGGATCGGTCGCATCGAGCGTGACCTTGTTGATCAGCTGGGCGGCATCGAACCACGGCACGAAGATCACCCCGCGCGGCATCCGGTTGCGGCCGCGGGTCTCCACGCGCGTGCGCATCGCACCGCGCCGCGACGACACCGAGACTTCGTCGCCGCGCTTGAGACCGCGCGCGCGGGCGTCGTCGGGATGCATGAACACCACTGCCGACGGGAAAGCGCGGTACAGCTCGGGAATGCGCATGGTCATCGAACCCGAGTGCCAGTGCTCGAGCACGCGCCCGGTCACCAACCACAGGTCGTACTCGTCGTCGGGCGACTCGGCCGGCGGCTCGTAGGGCAGCGCCCAGATCACCGCACGGCCGTCCTTGTTGCCGTAGAACTGGAAGCCCGTGCCCGGCTTGACGTACGGATCAGCGCCCTCGCGGTAGCGCCAGCGCGTCTCCTTGCCGTCGACCACCGGCCAGCGCAGGCCGCGCTCACGGTGATACATGTCGAACGGCGCCAGGTCGTGCGCGTGGCCGCGACCGAACTCGGCGTACTCCTCGAACAGGCCCTTCTGCACGTAGAAGCCGAACGCATCGGCCTCGGCATTGGCGTAGCCCGCTTCGATCTCCTCGACCCCGAAGGCGTCCACTTTGCCGTTGCGGTAGAGCACGTCGAACAGCGTCTTGCCGCGGAACTGCGGGTTCGCTGCCAGGATCTCCTCGGGCCAGCACTCGTCGGTGGTGAAGCGTTTGGAGAACTCCATCAGCTGCCACAGGTCCGAGCGTGCTTCGCCCGGCGCTTGCACCAACTGATGCCAGAAGTGCGTGCGGCGTTCGGCGTTGCCGTAGGCGCCCTCCTTCTCCACCCACATCGCGGTGGGCAGGATCAGGTCGGCCGCCTGACAGGTCACCGTCGGGTAGGCGTCGGAGACGACGATGAAATTGTCGGGATTGCGGTAGCCAGGGTAGCCCTCTTCGAGCATGTTCGCGCCGGCCTGCATGTTGTTGTTGACCTGCACCCAATACGCATTGAGCTTGCCGTCGCGCAGTGCGCGGTTCTGCTCGACCGCGTGGTAGCCGACCTTGTCCTTGATGATCCCGTGCGGAATCTTCCAGATCGCCTCGGCGTGGTGACGATGCTCAGGGTTGGTGACCACCATGTCGGCCGGCAGGCGGTGGCTGAAGGTGCCGACCTCGCGCGCGGTGCCGCAGGCCGACGGTTGGCCGGTCAGCGAGAACGGGCTGTTGCCCGGCGTGGCGATCTTCCCGGTCAGCAGGTGGATGTTGTAGACCATGTTGTTGGCCCAGGTGCCGCGCGTGTGCTGGTTGAAGCCCATGGTCCAGAACGACATGACCTTGATCTTCGGATCGGCGTACAGCTCGGCCAGTTGCTCGAGCCACGCGCGCTCCACGCCGGTCATTTCGATCGTGCGCTCGAGCGTGTACGGCGCGACGAAGTCGGCGAAGGCCTGGAAGTCGATCGGCGTGCCGCCGTTGGGGTCCTGCGCGTTCTTGGCCGCGACCTCCAGCGGGTGCTCGGGCCGCAGGCCGTAGCCGATGTCGTCGTTGCCGCGCTTGAAGGTCGTGTGCCTGTCGACGAAGTCGCGGTTGACCCGACCGGTCTTGATGATGTGGTTGGCGATGAAGTTCAGGATGACCAGGTCGGTCTGCGGCTTGAACACCATCGGAATGTCGGCCAGCTCGAAACTGCGATGCTCGTAGGTCGACAGCACGGCGACCTTGACGTGCGGATGCGTGAGCCGGCGGTCGGTGACGCGCGTCCACAGGATCGGGTGCATCTCGGCCATGTTCGAGCCCCACAGCACGAACGCGTCGGCGGCCTCGATGTCGTCGTAGCACCCCATCGGCTCGTCCATGCCGAAGGTGCGCATGAAGCCGGTCACCGCCGAGGCCATGCAGTGGCGCGCGTTCGGATCGATGTGGTTGCTGCGGAAACCGGCCTTCATCAGTTTGTTGGCCGCGTAGCCCTCCCACACCGTCCACTGGCCCGAACCGAACATACCGATGCCGTCGCCGCCCTTGGCCTTGAGCACGGCGCGGAACTTCTCGGCCATGACGTCGAAGGCCTCGTCCCAGCTCACCGGGGTGAAATCGCCGTCCTTGGCGAACACGCCATTGCGCTTGCGCAGCATCGGCGTGGTCAGGCGATCGGCGCCGTAGAGCACCTTCGACAGGAAGTAGCCCTTGACGCAGTTCAGGCCGCGGTTGACCTCGGCATGGACGTCGCCGTGGGTGGCGACGACCCGGCCATCGCGCACCGCGACGTTGATGCCGCACCCGGTGCCGCAGTAGCGGCACGGCGCCTTGCTCCACTTGAGCTGGCCGTCGCCCTCGGTCATCGCCTCGGCCAGATGGGCGGGCACCGGCATGCCTGCCGCGGCTGCGGCGCTGGCGATGGCGGTATTGCGGATGAACTCGCGGCGGCTGGTCATGCCGTTGCTCCTGTCGTGTCTTGTGTACGGTGGTCGGCCGGCGCGAAGTCGCGATCGATCGCAGACGTCGGCTCGGCGTGGTGATAGACGAGGTTGACGGCCACCACGCCGGCCACCGACTGCAGCACGTCGATGCTCGCCATGAGGCCCGCGGTGCCGTCGCTTTCCTGCAGCAGCACGCTGCAGGTGTCTTCCTGCATCGCGAGTTCGAGGCCGTCGGTGGTCGCGACCGCGGCCGCCAGCGCAGCACGCGCCTGGGGACGGTGGCGGACGACCAGGCTGGCGACATGCCACTCGTGGCGGGGATCAGACATGGGCGGCTTCCTCAGGGGTGACGGGCCGCAGCGAGATCGCAGCCGATGGGCAACCGGCGACGCAGGCGCCGCAGCCAGTGCAGCGGTCCGTGGCCACGACCGGCGTGGGCACACGCGAGGCCACCGGAAAACGGATCGCCGATTCGCCGCAGGCGTCGCGGCAGCTCGAACACACGATCCCGTGCAGCGCGAGGCAGGTGTCGGCGATGCGCGCCTGCAGCGTCCAGGCCACGTCTGCGACCGGGCGGAACGCGTGGGCCTGGCAGGCGGAGGCGCACTCGGTGCAGAACGTGCATTCGCCCAGGCCCGGATCGAACACCGGCAGGCGCCCCTCGCCGATCACCAGCACGCGCTCGGGACAGGCCGCGACGCAGGCACCGCAGCCCGTGCAGGCATCGACGAACGCGCGCTCGTCCAATGCCCACGGCGGGCGCAAGGGATCTGGGTCGTGCAGACGACCGCGCAGCAGCGCGCGTCGGCGCGGATCGGGCGGTCTGGTGGCGGCGGCTACCATGACGACGGCGAACTAGTACGTCGGCGGGCCGGTGAACATCTGCCAGAACCACACGGAGAACCCGTAGCTGGCAACGATCAGCACCGACAGTATCGGGAACATCACCACGGTGATGAACAGGAACAGCAGCAACTCCTTGCGCTTGGCCCGGCGCGGATCGGCCGGCTGTGCGGGTGTGGCCAAGCGGGCAGCCTCCTGCGATTCGGGCGTCATGGCAGTCCTGTCGAAGAAGAAGTCGCGCCCGAAGGTTACCCAACCTTGGCGACAGAGGTCTTGATCTGGGTCAATACCGGGCCACTGCGCGACCTGCGTCGCACAGCGATGCACCGCACGCAGTCTTTCAGCGTGGCGCGCGGACCTGGATATGGACCTCGGCCAATTGCGCGTCGGCGATCGGCGAGGGCGCATCGGTCATCAGACACTGCGCGCCGGTGGTCTTGGGGAACGCAATGACATCGCGGATCGACTCGGTCCCGGCCATCAGCGCCGCGAGGCGATCGATGCCGAACGCGATGCCGCCGTGCGGCGGTGCGCCGTACTTCAAGGCATCGAGCAGGAAGCCGAACTTGGCCTGCGCCTCTTCGGCGCCGATGCCGAGCAGGTCGAACACCGCCGACTGCATCGACGCGCGATGGATACGGATCGAACCGCCACCGACCTCGTTGCCGTTGAGCACCATGTCGTAGCCGCGCGAGACCGCGGTCGCCGCATTGGTCCGCAGGTCGGCCTCATCATCGACCGCAGGCGCGGTGAAGGGATGATGCAAGGCGACGTAGCGCTGCGCCTCGTCGTCCCATTCGAACATCGGGAAATCGGTCACCCACAGCGGCTTCCAGCCCTCGGCCACCAGGTCGAAGTCCTTGCCGGCCTTGAGCCGGACCGCGCCCATGAAGTCGCTGACGGTCGTGTACTTGCCCGCGCCGAAGAACACCAGATCGCCGTTGCCGGCACCGACATGCGACACCAGCCCGGCGAACGCGGCCTCATCGAAGAACTTCTGGATCGGCGAGCTGATTTCGCCGGACTCGGCGATCTTGATGTACGCCAGGCCCTTGGCGCCGTACTTGCCCGCATGCGCGGCGTACTCGTCGATCTGCTTGCGGCTCAGCGACGCGCCGCCGGGGATGCGCAGCGCGCAGACACGGCCGTTGGCCTCGTTGGCCGGGCCGGCGAACACCGCAAAGCCGCAGTCCTTGACCAGGTCGGCGACGTCGACCAGTTCCAGTGCGATGCGCAGGTCCGGCTTGTCGGAGCCGTAGCGGCGCATGGCCTCGGCCCAGGTCAGGCGCGGGAACTGTGCGTCGAGCTCGACGCCGGCGACCTCACGGAACACATCGCGGATCATCGCCTCGACCGTGTCCTGCACGTCGCGCTCGGACACCCACGCGAACTCCATGTCGAGCTGGGTGAACTCCAGTTGGCGATCGGCGCGCAGCGCCTCGTCGCGGAAGCAGCGCGCCACCTGATAGTAGCGGTCGAAGCCGGACATCATCAGGATCTGCTTGAACAACTGCGGCGACTGCGGCAGCGCATAGAACTCGCCCGGATGCATGCGTGCGGGCACCAGGAAGTCGCGTGCGCCTTCGGGCGTCGCCTTGGTCAGGATCGGGGTCTCGATGTCCTGGAAGCCGCGCGCGTCGAGCCAATGGCGCAGCGCGCTGACCAGCTTGGTGCGCGTGCGCATGCGGCGCTGCATCTGCGGATGACGCAGATCCAGGTAGCGGTACTTGAGTCGCGTGTCTTCGCCGGGGTTCTCGTGATGATGGAACGGCAGCGGCTCGGCCTTGTTCAACACCTCGATGGTCTGCGCGACGATCTCGACCTGGCCGGTCCGGATCTTCGGATTGACCGAGTGCCGGCGGCGGACGACACCAGTGATGCGCAGGCAGTCCTCGTAACCCACCTGCTCGGCCCGGGCCAGCACGTCCGCGTTGCCCGGCTCGTCCGACGGCTCGGCGACGACCTGGACGATCCCCTCGTGATCGCGCAGATCGATGAAGCAGACGCCGCCGAGGTTGCGGGCGACATCGGCCCAGCCGCACAGGGTGACGGTCTGGTCGATCAGCGCCTCGTCGACGAGGCCGCAGAAATGGGTACGCATGGACACTCCGAACGCGGAAAGACACGGGATACGGGCCGCCCGGCGGGCGGAACCCGATAGTGTAAGGCGTGCGCGGCAGTGCGCGCGCGCCTGCGTTCGCAGCGGCGCCGGCCGCGCGGCCTCAGTCGGCCGCGGCGGCGGGCTTGGCGGCCGGCTTGGCCTCTACCTTGGGCGCTTCCGACTTGGCCGCCGGCGCCGGGCTCGCGGCGGCCTCGCCCGCGGGCTTGGCCGACTCGCCGCCTTCGGCCAGGTTGCGCTTCTTGTCGCCGTCCTTCTTGAAGTCGGTCTCGTACCACCCGCTGCCCGCCAGGCGGAACGCAGGCGCGGTGAGCTGACGCTTGACGGCCGCAGCGCCGCAGGCCGGACAGGTCTCGGGATCGGGATCGGAGAGCTTCTGCAGGCGGTCGAAGCTGTGGCCGCAGTCGGCGCAGCGGAATGCGTAGATCGGCATGATGGAAAGAAGGCAACCTTGACTGGGCGTGGACATGGGGGCGCCGGCGACCGGATCAAGTCCGCCGCATGCGACCGTGGCGCGTTCGCGCCGCTGCCCGACGCCGCGCCTGTCGGTTACCTCGTTCGCGCGCGACGCTACGCACCGCGCGCGTAGGCAAGAGCCAACTCGCTGGCGCGACGGACCACGGCATCGCGGGCCGCGCCGTCGAGCGCCGAGCCCTGCAGATAGCAGGCCAGCAGCCACGGCCGCCCGCCATCGGCGGGCCACAGCACGCCGATGTCGTTGCTGATGCCGCTCGCGCCTCCGGTCTTGTCGCCGACCCGCCAACCTGCGGGGGCGGCGGCGCGGATGCGTGCATCGCCCGTGCGGTTGCCGATCAGCCAGTCGGTCAACTGCAGACGCGAAGCCGGTGACAGCACGTCGCCGAGCACGAACCGCTGCAGATTGCCGGCCATCGCCTGCGGGCTGGTGGTGTCGCGCGGATCGCCGACCGCGAACACGTTGGCGAGCGGCTCGTTGCGGGCGCAGACCGTCACCGCATCGCCGGCGGCGCGCAGGAATGCGGTGAGCCCGACCGGGCCATCGACCAGCGGCAGCAGCAAGTTCGCCGCCGGGTTGTCGCTCCAGATCATCGTGGCCTGGCACAGGTCGCGCACGGTGAGGTCGCGCCCGACATGCCGGCCGGTCACCGGCGCATGCTCAAGCATGTCGGCCTCACGCACCGTGAGCCGCTGGTCCAGCGACAGCGTGCCGCGATCGGCCCGTGCGAGCACCGCCGAGGCCAGCAGGGCCTTGAAGGTGCTGGCCATCGGAAAGCGCTCGTCGACCCGGTGCCCGAACTGCACATCCCAGGCGCCGTCGCGCAGCAGCGCCACGCCGAGCCGGCCACCGCTGGCCGCTTCGAGCGCGGCCAGGTCCGGCGCCGCGGCGATCGCGTCGGGTCTCGTGCCCGCCCCCGCGGCGCGCGCCTGGGCCGGCAATGCGGCCATCGGCAGCGACAGGGCGGACAGGCCAGCAAGTTTCAACAGCGCGCGTCGCGATGCCATCGGGCAACCTCCGAGATTGGGTGAGCGCCGATTCTCGTGCCCGCGCGGCGGCGGCCACCAGCGCGAAGAATCGGGGGCAGCCATGAGCCATATCGATGGCGGAATGGCGATTTGCCCCAATCAGCGCCCGGAATGCGATCATCGATCGATCCCGCTCACCCCTGCCGCCATGTCGCGTCCGCCGCTGCCACTCAACGCGTTGCGCGCTTTCGAGGCCGCAGCGCGCCATCAGAACTTCACCCGCGCCGCGCTCGAGCTGTGCGTCAGCCAGGCCGCTCTCAGCCACCAGATCCGCAGCCTGGAAGATCGCCTGGGGGTGCGCCTGTTCCATCGCCTGCCGCGCGGCGTCGCGCTGACCGACGAGGCGAGCGCGCTGTACCCGGTCCTCAACGACGCCTTCGACCGCATCGCCACCGCGGTCCAGCGTGCCGGCGGCACCGCCGAGCGCCAGGTTCTGAGCCTGGGGGTCGTCGGCACTTTCGCCACCGGTTGGCTGCTGCCGCGGTTGCCGGCGTTCGAGGCCGCGCATCCGGAACTCGAACTGCGCCTGCAGACCCACAACAACCGCATCGACCTGGCCAGCGAAGGCCTGGATGCCGCGGTGCGCTTTGGCGACGGCGACTGGCAGGGCCAGGCCTGCACGCCGATCGTCGACACACTGTTTGCGCCGGTCTGCGCGCCTGCATTGGCACGCCGGCTGGCGAGCCCGCGCGACCTGGATCGCATGACGCTGCTGCGCTCCTACCGCGGCGACGAGTGGCCGCGCTGGCTGCAGGCGGCCGGCGCCGGCACGCTGGACGCGCGCGGGCCGGTCTTCGATTCGTCGCTGGCGCTCGCCAGTGCCGCAGCGGCCGGCGCCGGTGTGGCGCTGCTACCGCTGGCGATGTTCGAACGCGAACTGCGCGAAGGCCGGCTGGTCCAGCCCTTCGACACCGGTATCGCGCTGGGCCGCTATTGGCTGACCCAGCTGCGCTCACGGCCGGAACCGGCGCCGCTGCGCCAGTTCCGCGCCTGGCTGCAGGCACAGCGGGCGCTCGCGCCAGCGCCTGCGCCCTGACCCGCCGCTATCGCGGTGTGCCGGCGGTCAGTAACCCCAGGGCGTCGGCGGGGCCGCGACGGTCTTGGTCAGGTCGAACTCGACCTGGAACTTGCGCCCGCCTGGGCGGGTGAGTTCGTAGACGAAACGCTCGCCGGGATGGATTTCCATCGCCCAGGTGTTGGTGACCGAGTCGTTCAGGCCTTCCTTCTCGAACAGCGCGATCGACTCGGCATCGACCGGGAATTCCTGGCGCTGGTCGGTGCCGGCATTCTGGGTCTCGCCGCCGTACATCGTCACCGGGTCCTCGCTGCCATCGGGCTTGCGATGGTCGTGCTTGAGCCGCAGGCCGTGCTCGGTGCGGGTCAGGATCCAGGTGCGCGAATGGTCGTCGCCGACATGGAAAGGAATCCGCAGTTCGTGCGTCTTGTCGCTGCAGCCGCGCACATGCATCACCAGCTCTTTGCCCTCGAACGGATCGGGCGCGGCGTCGGCGGCCGGCGCCGGCTCGTTGGCGACGATACGGCCAGCGAAGGCCTCGCCGCAGTGGCGCGCGATCGCCGCCAGGAACGCGTCGGCGGGCACGTGCTCGCGCGCGGCAGCTTCGGCGGCGGCCGCAGCGGCGGCGTCGGCGGTCGGATTGGCCGGCGGCGGACGGGTGTCGGCGGCCGGTTCGGTGTTGCCGCAGGCGCCGAGCACGAGGGCGGCGGCCAGGGCGGTCGGAATCAGGAGTCGGTTCATCGCGCAACCCTACCCGCCCATGCCGCGCAACGGCAACCCGGGGTTGCCCGGGTTGCCGATCAAGCGTCGTAGAGGGCCAGCAGCTCGGCCTCGGCCGTCTCCAGCTCGTCGCGCAGCGCGGCCTGGCGCTGGCCCAGCTCGGCCACGCGCGGGCCGTCGGCATAGGTGGCCGGGTCGGCCAGCGTCGCGTCGATCCGGGCCAGTTCTGCCGCAAGGTCGGAGACCCGCGTCTCCACCTTCTGCAGCCGATGCGGATTGACCTTGGGACGCGGCGCCGGCGAGGCCGGCGGTGCCTCGGCGACGGGCGTGGCGGCCGGGGTGCGCAGCTCGCCGGCATTGCCGCGCGCGCGCAGCCACGCCGCGTATTCGTCGAGGTCGCCATCGAAGGGCACGACCTTGCCATCGGCGACGCGCCAATAGATGTCGCTGACCAGGCCGATGAGGTGGCGATCGTGCGAGACCAGCACGATCGCGCCGGGAAAGTCGCTCAGCGCCTCGGCCAGCGCCTCGCGCATCTCCAGATCGAGATGGTTGGTCGGCTCGTCGAGCAACAGCACGTTGGGCTGCAGCCAGGCGATCAGTGCCAGCGCCAGTCGCGCGCGCTCGCCGCCCGAGAAGCCGTCGATGCTCTCGAACGCGCGGTCGCCAGGAAAGCTCCATTTGCCCAGGAAGTCGCGGAAGGCCTGGGTGGCGACATTGGGCGAGAGTTCGCGCAGGTGGTCGATCGGCGACGTGCCGGCGACCAAGGATTCGACCGTATGCTGGGCGAAGTAGCCGATGCGCAGGTCCGGATGCGCGTAGCGCTCGCCGGCCAGCAGCGGCAGGTCGCCGACCAGCGACTTGACCAGGGTGGATTTGCCGGCGCCGTTGGGGCCCAGCAGGCCGATGCGGTCGCCGGCCTCCAGGCCGAACCCCACCTTGTCCAGAATCACCACCTGCCCGTCGGCCGACCGATACCCGCAGACGCCGTCGTTGATGCGCAGCAGCGCATGCGGCAGCTTCAGCGGCTGCGGGAAGTCGATCCGCACCTCGCGCTCGGCGCGCACCGCTTCGGTGTCGGCGAGCTTGGCCAGGCGCTTGACCCGCGACTGCGCCTGCTTGGCCTTCGCGGCACTGGCCTTGAAGCGATCGATGAACTTCTGCAGGTGCGCGCGCTCGGCCTGGGTCTTTTCGTGGGTGATCTGCTGCAGGCGCAACTGCTCGGCGCGCTGGCGCTCGAACGCGGTGAAGTTGCCGGTGTAGAGCTTCGCGCCGCCGCCATGCAGGTGCAGGGTGTGGGTGCAGACGTTATCGAGAAACTCGCGGTCGTGGCTGATCAGCAGCAGTGTGCCCGGGTACTTGAGCAACCACTGCTCCAGCCACAGCACCGCATCGAGGTCGAGGTGGTTGGTCGGCTCGTCGAGCAGCAGCAGGTCGCTGGGCGTCATCAGCGCGCGCGCCAGGTTCAGGCGCACGCGCCAGCCGCCGGAGAACGTGGCGACCGCACGCTGGTGGGTCTCGGCCGGGAAGCCCAGGCCGTGCAACAGCTTGCCGGCGCGCGCCGAGGCGTCGTAGGCACCGAGCTCGGCCATGCGCACATGCGCCTCGGCCACGGCCTCCCAGTCCTCGGCGGCCATCGCCTCGGCCTCGGCCTTGAGCACGCTGGCGACCGCAGCATCGCCGCCCAGCACGAACTCGATCGCCGGGTCGGGCAGCGACGGCAGTTCCTGGGCGATGCTCGCCACGCGAAGCCGGTTGGGCAGGTCGAGGTCGCCGCGGTCGGCTTCCACTTCGCCGCGCACGGCCGCGAACAGCGACGACTTGCCGGCGCCATTGCGGCCGACCACACCGGCGCGCCAGCCCGAATGCAGAGTGAGGTCGACGTCGGACAGCAGCAGGCGTTCGCCGCGCCGCAGGGCGAAATTCTTGAAAGAGATCATCCGCCGATTTTACAGGAGCCGGGGCCTCGGCCCGCCGACGCCCGCGATCGTCCCAAAAAGGGAACAATCGAAACCTATTCCTGGCCGCATTGACGCCCGTGAAACGCGCCTGTTAAATCGGCATTAACACCGCCCCCCCCCACGCCCGAGGTCCGTCATGCCCCGCCATCGCCTCACCCTTGCCCTGCTCGCCGCATTGCTGCCCGCCGCTCCCGTCGCGCTCGCGCAGGACGTCGACGCCCAGACACGCACCTCCACCCTCGACACGCTGATCGTCACCGGCACCCGGGTCAGCGACCGCACGGTCGCCGAATCGCAGTCGCCGATCGACATCATCACTGCCGAGTCGCTGCAGGCCACCGGCACCACCGAATTGGCGACCGCACTGGCACGCGCGCTGCCGTCGCTGAACTTCCCGCGGCCGGCGCTGGTGGACGGCTCCTCGGCGATCCGCCCGGCGCAGTTGCGCGGCCTCTCGCCCGACCAGGTGCTGGTGCTGGTCAACGGCAAGCGCCGCCACGCCTCCTCGCTGCTCAATCTCAACGGCACGATCGGCCGTGGCTCGGCGCCGGTCGACCTCAACACGATCCCGGTCTCTGCGATCGAGCGCGTGGAGGTGCTGCGCGACGGTGCCTCGGCCCAGTACGGCTCGGACGCGATCGCCGGTGTGGTCAACATTGTGCTCAAGGGCGCCTCGCAGGGCGGCAGCCTGGCGGTGAACCTGGGCCAGTACTCGGCCGGCGACGGCACCCAGCACCAGATCGCCGGCGACACCGGCCTGGCGCTGGGCGAGCGCGGTTTCCTGCACCTGTCGGCCCAGGTCGGCCAGCAGGAGGCGACCAATCGCGCCCGCCCATTCGCCGGCACACCCGGGCCGACCCAGCCCGCGCTCGGGCAGAAGGCATTCGTGATCGGCGAGCCCAACGTCGACTTCGGCGCCGTCGGCTTCAACACCGACATCGCCCTGACCGATGCGATCAGCCTCTACGGCTTCGGGACCGCCAGCAACCGCGATGTCACCTCGTTCGCGTTCTTCCGCGCCCCGACCAACCCGACCCAGAACATCCGCAGTATCCATCCCGACGGTTTCCTGCCGGAAATCAACAACATCTCCAAGGACCGCTCGATCGTCGCCGGCCTCAAGGGCCACACCGCCAACGAATGGAACTGGGACCTGAGCTACAACTACGGCTACAACCGGCTGGAGTTCTATACCCGCAACACGCTCAACGCGAGCCTGGGGCCCGATTCGCCGACCTCGTTCTACGACGGCGCGCTGGAGACCACGCAGAACATCGTCAATTTCGACATCAGCCGGCAGTTCGACTGGGGCCTGGCCTATCCGGTGACCCTGGCCTTCGGTGCCGAGGGCCGCAACGAGAAGTGGAACCAGTCGCCGGGCGAGCCGGGCTCGTACATCGATGCGGGCGCGGGCGTACCCGGCGCGGCGGCCGGCGCGCAAGGCTTCGGCGGCTTCGCGCCCGGCATCGCCGGGGCCTACGACCGCGACAGCCACGCGGTCTACGCGAATCTGGAGGCCGATCTGACCGAGAAATTCTCCGCCGGCTTGGCCGCGCGCTGGGAGGACTACGACGATTTCGGCAGCCAGTTGTCTGGCAAGCTGTCGGCGCGCTACGCGTTCACTGATGCGGTCGCGCTGCGCGGCACGGTGTCGAGCGGCTTCCGCGCACCGTCGCTGGCCCAGCAGTACTTCCAGACCGTGAGCACGGTGTTCCTGCCGGGCATCACCACGCCGTTCGAGATCCGCACATTCCCGGCCAGCAGCGCGGTCGCGCAGGCCTTCGGCGCCGAGCCGCTCAAGCCCGAGGAATCGCTGTCGTACAGCCTGGGCCTGGTGCTGCAGCCGGTCGACAATCTCTATGTCACGGTCGATGCCTACCAGATCGACGTCGACGACCGCATCGCGCTGTCGTCGAACCTGACCGGCAATGCGGTGCGGGCGCTGCTTGAATCGCAGGGCATCTTCGGCGTCAACGGTGGCCGCTACTTCACCAACGCCATCGACACCCGCACCCGCGGCGTTGACGTCGTCGGGACCTACCGCTGGGACCTGGCGGCCGGCAGCCTCGACCTGACCGCCGGCTACAACCATTCCAAGACCGAGATCACCCGGATCGCCGACAACCCGGCGGCGCTCGAGGCGATCGGTGTGGACCTGGAGCGCATCGACCGCGTCGAGGCCGGCCGCATCGAGCAGGGCTTCCCGCGCAACAAGCTGCTGCTGGCCGGGACCTGGAACGCCGCCGACTGGGGCTTCTCGCTGTCGACCACGCGCTACGGCAGCGTGCGCACCACGCCCAACAACCCGGCGCTGGACCAGAAGTACGGGGCCAAGTGGCTGGTCGACGTGTCGGCGACCTACAAGCCCGGCGAGAACTGGGCCCTGACGCTGGGCGCCGACAACGTGCTCAACGAGTACCCCGACGAGAACATCTTCGGCAACTCGACCAACGGGCAGTTCCCGTACAGCAACCTGTCGCCGTTCGGTTTCGGCGGCGCATTCGGCTACGCCAAGATCGCCTACACCTGGTGATGCCCCGCCCGGCGCCTGCGTGGCGCCGGGCCTCCAGCGCGCCGTCGTCGTGTGGGCAACGGCGCACCGATGTCTGCCGTCGAGACCGTGACGGCACGCCTCGCCACGCCCGCATGCCTGCGGGCGCGGGTTGCCTGGATACGGATGCGTCGGCGACACTGCAATACTTGTCCCCCACACTTCGCCGATGCCGCACAACACCGACCTGATCAACATCGTCGCCGTCGGCCTGGGCATGGCCTTCGTGTTCGGCGCGCTCGCCAACCGGCTCCGGCTCTCGCCGTTGGTGGGCTATCTGGTCGCAGGCATCCTCGTCGGGCCGTTCACGCCCGGCTTCGTCGCCGATCAGGCGCTGGCCGACCAGTTGGCCGAGATCGGCGTGATGCTGCTGATGTTCGGCGTCGGCCTGCACTTCTCGCTCAAGGACCTGCTCGACGTGAAGTCGATCGCGATCCCGGGCGCGTTGACCCAGATCACCGTGGCCACCCTGCTGGGCTGGGGGCTGGCGGCGCTGATGGGCTGGCCGACCGTCCAGGGCATCGTGTTCGGTTTCGCGCTGGCGACCGCCAGCACCGTGGTGCTGCTGCGGGCGATGGAGGAACGCCGGCTGCTCGACACCACGCGCGGCAAGATCGCGGTCGGCTGGCTGATCGTCGAGGACCTGGCCTGCGTGATCGCACTGGTGCTGATGCCGGTGCTGGCCGACGTGATGCACAGCACCGGCGGCGAGGAGACCACGGTCGGCTCGGTGCTGTTGAGCGTGGGTTGGACGCTGCTCAAGGTCGCGATGTTCGTCGCGGTAATGCTGCTGGTCGGACGTCGGGTGATCCCATGGGTCCTGGAGCGCATCGCCGGCACCGGCTCGCGCGAGCTGTTCACGCTGTCGGTGCTCGCGATCGCGCTGGGCGTGGCCTTCGGCTCGGCGGCGATCTTCAGTGTGTCGTTCGCGCTCGGCGCGTTCTTCGCCGGCATGCTGCTCAACGAGTCGGAACTCAGCCACAAGGCCGCGAACGACTCCCTGCCGCTGCGCGACGCGTTTGCGGTGCTGTTCTTCGTCTCGGTCGGCATGCTGTTCGACCCGCGCATCCTGCTGGTGCACCCCTGGCAGGTGCTGGCGACGGCGCTGATCATCATCTTCGGCAAGTCGGCGGCCGCGTTCCTGATCGTGCGCGCGTTCAAGCACCCGACCAGTACGGCCCTGACGATCTCCGCCAGTCTGGCGCAGATCGGCGAGTTCGCCTTCATCATCGCCGGGTTGGGCGTGGCGCTGGACATCCTGCCGCCCGATGGCCGCTCGCTGGTGCTCGCCGGCGCGCTGATCTCGATCATGGCCAACCCGCTGATCTTCGGCCTGCTCGACAGCTGGCAGGCGCGTCGCGCAGCCGCCACCGCGGCGTCGGCGCCCGAGCCCGCGCAGCCGGTCCAGGCGATTCCGGCCGACTTGCGCGGCCACGCGATCCTGGTCGGCTACGGGCGTGTCGGCCGGCAGTTGGCCGAACTGCTGCAGCAGCGCGAGGTGCCGCTGGTGATCATCGAAGACGACGCGGACCTGGTGCGCAAGGCGCGCGACCGCGGCCTGCTGGTGGTGCGCGGCAACGTCGCCTCCGAACCGGTGATGCGCGACGCCGCCCCCGAGCGCGCGGCGCTGGCGATCTTCGCGATTCCCCAGGCGCTGGAGGCCGGTGAGGCGATCGAGCGCATGAAGGCCATCAATCCGGGCATCACCGTGCTGGCGCGCGCGCACAGCGATGGCGAGGTCCGCCATCTGCTCGAGCACGGCGCAGACGGCGCGGTGCTGGCCGAGCGCGAACTGGCCTATTCGCTGGCCGAGATGGTCATGTCGACGCCGCCGTTCCGCCCGGTGCGCCCGGGCAGCGACGCGGCCACACCGCCGGCGCCGCAGCCGGGCTGAGCGCGCCGCAGGATCAGCGCAGTTCGGCGTCGAGGTAAGGCGCCAGGCGCGGCCACGCGAATTCGAAGCCGGACGCCAGCAAGCGCGCCGGCAGCACACGCTGCCCGTCCACCAGCAGCGTGGCCATCTCGCCCAGGCCCAGCGCCAGCGCGCGGGCCGGTACCGCCAGCAGCACCGGACGCCGCAGGGCATCGGCCAGTGCGCGCGTGAAACCGGTGTTGTCCACGGGCTCGGGCGCCGTGAGATTGAACACGCCGACCGGCGCCTGCGGCTCGCCACGCAGATGCGCCTGCAGCAACGCCCGAACCGCCGACACCCAATCCTCCCGCGCGATCCAGCTCAGCATCTGGCGGCCGTCTCCAAGCCGGGCCCCAAGGCCGAGCCGGAACGGCGGCAGCAGCCGCTGCAACATGCCGCCGTCGGGATGCAACACCACGCCGGTCCGCAGCCGCACCACCGGCACGCGATCCTCGGCGGCGCGGGCGGCGATTTCCCAGTCCTCGCACAGCCGATGCTGGAACTCGTCATGCGGCGCGCTGTCCTCGTCCAGCGGCAGATCGCCCTGGGCACCGTACCAGCCCACCGCCGAGCCGCTGAGCAGCACCTTCGGCGGGACATGCGCCGAGCCGATCCAGTCGACGAGCACGCGCGTGGGAATCAGGCGACTGTCGCGCAGCGCCTGCTTGCGCGCCGCGCTCCAGCGACGCTCGGCGATGCCCGCGCCGGCCAGATTGACGACCGCATCGAAACGGTCGTCCGACCACAATGCAGCGTAATCGCGGACCTCGACACCGTCCGGGGCCGGTGTCGACGCCCGGCGCGAGAGCCAGGTCACGCGCGCGCCGTCGCGCTGCAGGGCGCGGGTCAATGCGCTGCCGAGAAAACCGCTGCCGCCGGTGATCAGGATGTGCATGCGAGGGCCCCTGCCGCGTTGCCTGAATGCTGCCGCAGAAACGGGGAAGCGGGCGTCAAGGCAGGGGCGCTTGGACGGATCGGACGATGGTGTCCGGGGAAGGCCCGTGCCCCCACCCGGCGCGCTCGCACGCGCCGACCTCCCCCTCGGGCGGGGGAGGTGTCCGTACTCGCTCGCGCCGAGACCACGCGACAGGTGGAGAGGTGCAGGCTGCGGGCGCTCCGGCGGGGTCAGGCCTTTGCGAAGCCCAGTTCGCCGCCAGCGACGTCGACTGCGATCGTGTCGCCGCTGGCGAACTCACCGGCGAGGATGCGCGAGGCCAGCGGGTTCTCGAGCTGCTGCTGGATCGCACGCTTGAGCGGACGTGCGCCATAGACCGGGTCGAAACCGACGTTGCCCAGCAGGTCGAAGGCCGCATCCGAGACCTCGATGCGCAGCCCGCGCTCGGCCAGGCGCTTTTCCAGCCCGCGCATCTGGATCTTCGCGATCTCGCGGATCTGCGCCTTGCGCAGCGGGTGGAACACGACGATGTCGTCGAGCCGGTTGATGAATTCGGGCCGGAAATGCGCCTGCACCACGCCCATCACCGCCGCCTTCATCTGCATATAGGCCTCGGCCGAGTCGTCGCCGGCGAGTTCCTGGATCTGGTGCGAGCCGAGGTTGGAGGTCATCACGATCACCGCGTTGCGGAAATCCACCGTGCGTCCCTGGCCATCGGTCAGGCGGCCATCGTCGAGCACCTGCAGCAGGATGTTGAAGACGTCGGGATGTGCCTTCTCGACCTCGTCGAGCAGAATCACGCTGTAGGGCCGGCGGCGCACCGCCTCGGTCAGGTAACCGCCTTCCTCGTAGCCGACGTAGCCCGGAGGCGCGCCGATCAGCCGGGCGACCGAATGCTTCTCCATGAACTCGCTCATGTCGATGCGCACCATCGCGTCCTGGCTGTCGAACAGGAACTCGGCCAGCGCCTTGCACAATTCGGTCTTGCCCACGCCGGTCGGGCCCAGGAACAGGAACGAGCCGGTGGGCCGGTCGGGATCGGACAGGCCGGCCCGCGAACGGCGCACCGAATCGGAGACGACCTTGATCGCCTCTTCCTGGCCGACCACACGCGCATGCAGCTGCGACTCCATCGCCAGCAGCTTCTCGCGCTCGCCCTCGAGCATCTTGCTGACCGGAATGCCGGTCCAGCGCGCAACGACCTGCGCGATCTCCTCAGCGGTGACCTTGTCCTGCAGCAACTGGAAGCCGTGCGTTTCGGCCTCCTGGGCGGCCTTGAGCTGCTTCTCCAACTCCGGGATGCGCCCGTACTGGATCTCACTCATGCGCGCATAGTCCTGCGTGCGCTGGGCCGATTCGAGGTCGAGCTTGGCGGCCTCGATCTGCTCCTTGATCTTGGTCGCCCCCTGCACGGTGGCCTTCTCGGCCTTCCAGATCTCCTCCAGGTCGTTGTACTCGCGCTCCAGGGTCCCGATCTCGGACTCCAGGTCGGACAGGCGCTGCCGGGACTCGGCGTCCTTTTCCTTCTTCAGCGCCTCGCGCTGGATCTTGAGCTGGATCAGCCGGCGCTCCTTGCGGTCGAGCTCCTCGGGCTTGGAATCGATCTCCATGCGGATGCGGCTGGCCGCCTCATCCATCAGGTCGATGGCCTTGTCGGGCAGTTGGCGATCGGCGATGTAGCGGTTGGACAGCGTCGCCGCAGCCACGATCGCCGGATCGGTGATCTCCACGCCGTGATGCACGGCGTAGCGCTCCTTGAGGCCGCGCAGGATCGCGATCGTGTCCTCGACGCTGGGCTCGCCGACGAACACCTTCTGGAAGCGGCGCTCGAGCGCGGCGTCCTTTTCGACGTACTTGCGGTACTCGTCGAGCGTGGTCGCGCCGATGCAGTGCAGCTCGCCGCGGGCGAGCGCGGGCTTGAGCATGTTGCCCGCGTCCATCGCGCCGTCGGCCTTGCCGGCACCGACCATCGTGTGCAGTTCGTCGATGAACAGGATGATCTGGCCCTCGTTCTTGGCCAGGTCGCTGAGGACGCCCTTCAGGCGCTCCTCGAACTCGCCGCGGTACTTGGCCCCGGCGATCAGTGCGCCCATGTCGAGCGAAAGCACGCGCTTGCCGCGCAGGCCTTCGGGCACTTCATTGTTGACGATGCGCTGGGCCAGGCCTTCGACGATCGCGGTCTTGCCCACACCGGGCTCGCCGATCAGCACCGGGTTGTTCTTCGTGCGCCGCTGCAGCACCTGCACCGTGCGCCGGATCTCCTCGTCGCGACCGACCACCGGGTCGAGCTTGCCGCTCTCGGCGCGCGCGGTCAGGTCGATCGTGTACTTCTCCAGCGCCTGGCGCGCGTCCTCGGCGTTCTCGTCCTGAACGCTCTCGCCGCCGCGGACCTTCGCGATCGCGGCCTCGAGCCGGGCCTTGTCCGCGCCGGCCGCCTTCAGCGCCTTCCCCGCGTCGCCGCCATCGTCGAGCGCGGCGAGCACGAACAGCTCGGAGGCGATGAAGGCATCCCCGCGCTGCTGGGCGAGCTTGTCGGTGACGTTGAGCAGGCGCGAGAGGTCGTTGCCGACCGACAACTGGCCGGCCTGCCCGGTCACCTTGGGCATGCGCTCGAGCGCCTCGGTCAGCCGCTCGCGCAGCACCGGCACGTTGACGCCGGCCTGGCCCAACAGCGGCCGGGTGCCGCCGCCCTGCTGATCGAGCAGCGCCAGCAGCAGGTGCGCCGGCTCGATGAAGTTGTGGTCGCGGCCCACGGCCAGCGACTGCGCATCGGCCAGCGCCTGCTGGAAACGCGACGTGAGCTTGTCCATCCGCATGACGGGAGTCCTCGAAGAGAGAAGGCCGGCGCCTGCCGGCGATGTCCTCCAGATGCGGGCGAAGCGAGCGGTTGCAAGCGCCCGCCCCCGCAGAGCGCGCCCCGGCAGGCACGCCGAGCCATCGGGCGTCCTCACCCGGCACTTGCGCGGTGGCCGGCAGGATGCGGACTGATCCCGCCCGGAGCCCGCCCGCATGCAGTACCGCCTCTACTACTGGAACGGCATCCAGGGGCGCGGCGAGTTCGTACGGCTGGCGCTGGAGGACGCGGGCGCCGACTACATCGACGTGGTGCGTGAGCAGGGCGACACCGCGATGACATCGTTCCTGGCCGGCCGCGCGATCGGCCTGCGCCCGTTCGCTCCCCCATTCCTGGAGGCTGACGACCAGGTCATCGCCCAGGTCGCCGCGATCCTGCATGTCCTCGGGCCGCAGCTGGACCTGGTGCCCGACGACGCCGCGCGCCGGCTGCAGGCGCTGCAACTGCAGCTCACGATCGCCGACCTGGTGACCGAGGTCCACGACAGCCACCACCCGATCGCCAGCGCGGCGTACTACGAGGACCAGAAGGACGCCGCTGCGCGTCGGGCGGCCGACCTGCGCCAGCACCGCCTGCCGAAGTTCCTCGGCTACTTCGAAGCCGTGCTCGGGCAGGCCGGCGGCGCGCACGTGCTTGGACGCCATTGCTATGTCGACCTGTCGCTGTTCCAACTGCTGCGCGGCCTCGACTACGCCTTTCCCGAGGCGATGGCGTCGCTGTCGCCAACGCTGCCGCGGCTGCGCGCGCTCGAGGCCCGGATCGCCGAGCGTCCGAACATCGCCGCCTATCTGGCCTCCGAGCGCCGGGTGCCGTTCAACACGCAAGGGATCTTCCGCCACTACCCGGAACTCGACGGCGCAATTCCCCCTTTGGACACGTGACACGCCACACGGATTCACATCGGTTTATCGCCGCACACGCGATCATGCTGCAATGCGCCAATCACTGGAAGCCGCCACCCCCTCGCCCTCATCTTCCGCCCCGCATCGCGGACCACCGCCGCCACCGGCCGACGACTGGGCGCTGTTTCTCGACGTCGACGGTTGTCTGTTGCCATTCGCAGAACGACCCGACGCGGTCTCGGTACCTCCGCCCCTGCTCGCGCGCCTGAGTGCGTTGCGCGCCGCGCTGGGCGGCGCGCTGGCCCTGGTCAGCGGACGCAGCCTGGCAACGCTCGATCATTTGTTCGCGCCCGAGCGGTTCACGGCCGCAGGCCTGCACGGCGTCGAGCGGCGGTGCGCGGACGGCACCACCCACGGCGCGCCGTCGCCCGCCGCGCTCGCGGCGATCCGCGACGAGGCCGTTGTCGTCGCTCGCAGCTATCCTGGCGCGGTGGTCGAAGACAAAGGCGCGGCGCTCGGCCTGCACTGGCGCGCCGCGCCGCAGGCGGAGATCGCGCTGCGCGGCTTCGCCGAGGCGATGCTGCCGCGGCTGCCCGGCTATCAGCTCCAACCCGGCGACCACGTCGTCGAACTGCGCCCCGAGCACGCCGACAAGGGCAGTGCGATCCTTGCCTTCCTTGAAGAGCCGCCGTTCGCCGGCCGCCGCCCGGTGTTCGCCGGCGACGACCTGACCGACGAGACGGGCTTCGCCGCGGTCAACGCCCGCGGCGGCATCAGCGTCCTGGTCGGCGACCGCACCGCGTCGGCCGCCCAGTTCGCGCTGGCCGGCCCGGCCCAGGTCCACCGCTGGCTCGGCGTGCCCGCCCCGCTTCCCGCCCTGCCTACGGAGATCTCATGATGACGCCAGCCGACACCGCCACCCTCGACCTGGGCCTCGTCGGCAACGGCAGCTTCGGCGCGCTGTTCGACGCGAAGGCCCGGTTGGTCTGGTCGTGCCTGCCGGCCTTCGACGGCGATCCGGCGTTCTGTGCGCTGCTCTCGCCCAAAACCGGCCACGGCGATTGGTCGATCGAGCTCGACGACTTCGCGCGCAGCGAGCAGCGCTACATCGAGAACACCGCGATCCTGCGCACCGTGCTCTACGACCGCCATGGCGCTTCGATCGAGATCCTCGACTTCGCGCCGCGCTGGCGCCAGCACGGGCGGTTCTACCGCCCGGTCATGTTGACGCGCCGGGTCCGCCTGCTCTCGGGCAGCCCGCGCATCCGCGTGCTGCTGCGTCCGCTCGCCGACTGGGGTGCGCGTACGCCCGAGAGCACCTGGGGCAGCAACCACATCCGGTTCCTGCTTCGGGACTTCGCGCTGCGCGCGACCACCGACATGCCGATCCGACTGCTGCGCGAAGGCCTGCCGTTCGTGCTCGATCGCGACCTGCACTTCGTGATGGGCCCGGACGAAACACTGACTCAGCCGATCGCCGAGTTCGTGCGCGACG
The DNA here is from genome assembly GCF_039674545.1 of Luteimonas sp. TWI382. Lineage (NCBI taxonomy): Bacteria > Pseudomonadati > Pseudomonadota > Gammaproteobacteria > Lysobacterales > Lysobacteraceae > Luteimonas > Luteimonas sp. TWI382. The sequence goes on along the minus strand of NZ_JBDJNS010000025.1, from coordinate 2,627 downwards.
CCCTGCATCGCACCACCGACTACTGGCGCGAGTGGGTGCGCTACCTGTCGATCCCGCTCGACTTCCAGGAGGCGGTGATCCGCAGCGCGATCACCCTCAAGCTGTGCCAGTACGAGGACAGCGGCGGCATCATCGCCGCGATGACCACCTCGATCCCCGAGGCACCGGGCACTGCGCGCAACTGGGACTACCGCTACTGCTGGCTGCGCGACGCCGCCTTCGTGGTACGCACGCTCAATCGCCTGGGCGCGACCCGGACGATGGAGGAGTACATCCGCTACATCTTCAACCTGGCGGTCAGCGACGACGGCGACATGCAACCGGTCTACGGCATCGATTACGCGCACGAGCTGACCGAAGAGGAATTGCCGGCGCTGGCCGGCTACCGCGGCATGGGCCCGGTGCGCCGCGGCAACCTGGCCTATGTGCAGCGCCAGCACGATACCTACGGCAGTGTCGTGCTGGCCTCGGCCCAATTGTTCTTCGACCGCCGCCTCGAGCATCCAGGCGATACAGCGACGTTCGCCAAGCTCGAACCGCTGGGCGACCTGGCCTGGAAACTCTACGACCAGCCCGATGCCGGCCTGTGGGAATTCCGCGGCAAGGCCCACGTGCACACCTATTCCAGCGCGATGTGCTGGGCGGCCTGCGACCGGCTGGCGCGGATCGCGGTGCAGCTCGGCCTGGACGCGCGCGCCACGCACTGGCGCGAGCGCGCCGACACGATGCGCACCCGCATCCTGGCCGAGGCCTGGAATGGAGAACTCGGCCACTTCGCCGACGCCTTCGGCGGCGATCGCCTCGACGCCTCGCTGCTGCTGCTCGCCGACCTGGGCTTCGTATCGCCCGAGGATCCGCGCTTTGTCGCCACCGTCGATGCGATCGGGCGAACGCTGCGCCACGGCGACGGCCTGTTCCGCTACGTCGTGCCCGACGATTTCGGTGAACCGGAGACCAGTTTCACGATCTGCACGTTCTGGTACATCGACGCACTCGCCTCGATCGGACGCCAACACGAGGCGCGCAGCCTGTTCGAGACCATGCTCGCACGTCGCAACCACCTGGGCCTGTTGTCGGAGGACATGTCGTTCGAGGATGGCGAGGCCTGGGGCAACTTCCCGCAGACCTACTCGCATGTGGGCCTGATCATGGCGGCGATGCGGCTGTCGCGTTCCTGGCAGGAGGCAGCATGAGCCGCCTGGTCGTCGTCTCCAACCGGGTGGCGCTGCCGGACTCGGACCAGAACGGCGGCCTGGCAACCGCGCTCGACGCCGCGCTCAAGGAGGCCGGCGGCCTGTGGTTCGGCTGGAGCGGCAAGGTCGCGCGCGCACACTCGGGGGAACCGCACCGCGCCACGCACGACAACATCGACTACCTGACGATCGATCTGTCGCGCGAGGACTACGAGGGCTACTACAACGGCTTCTCCAACCGCACGCTGTGGCCGCTGCTGCATTTCCGGCTGGACCTGGTCGACTACAACGCGATGACCCAGGCCGCCTACCGCGGCGTCAATGCGCTGTTCGCCGAGAAGCTGGCCAAGGAGATCCGCGACGAGGACATCGTCTGGGTCCACGACTATCACCTACTGCCGCTGGCGCAGGAACTGCGCAGGCGCGGCGTGCGCGCGCGCATCGGTTTCTTCCTGCATGTGCCGTTTCCGTCGGCCGACATCGTCGCCGGGCTGCCGCACCACGAGAAGACGTTCGGTGCACTGGCGGCCTACGACCTGGTCGGCTTCCAGACCGAACGCGACCTGGAGCGGTTCCAGGACTACATCCGCCTGTTCCGCGGCGGCAGCGTGGCAGCGCGCGGGACGCTGCGCGACCATGACGGGCGCAGCTTCCAGGCCGACGCCTTCCCGATCGGCATCGACGCCTCGGCGATCGCGGCGCTGGCGGCCAACGCCTCGCGCAACCCGGCCGTGCGCCGGATGCAGGCCAGCCTCACCGGTCGCGCGCTGGCGATCGGCGTGGACCGCCTCGACTATTCCAAGGGCCTGCCCGAGCGCTTCCGCGCCTTCGAGCGCGTGCTCGACAAGCACACCGACCTGCGCGGACAGCTGACCTATCTGCAGATCGCCCCGGTCTCGCGCGGTGGTGTCGCCAGCTACCGCGCCCTGCGCCGCGAACTGGAGCAGTACGCCGGCCACATCAACGGCGCCCATGCCGACCCCGACTGGACGCCGATGCGCTACGTCAATCGCACCTACCCGCATGCGACGCTGGCCGGCTTCTACCGCCTGGCGCGCATCGGCCTGGTCACCCCACTGCGCGACGGCATGAACCTGGTTGCCAAGGAATACGTCGCGTCCCAGGATCCCCAGGACCCCGGCGCGCTGGTGCTGTCGATCTTCGCCGGCGCCGCACGCGAGCTCGACGGGGCCCTGCTGATCAACCCCTTCGACAGCGACGGCGTCGCCGATGCGATCGCCGCCGCGTTGAAGATGCCGCTGGACGAACGCCGCGAACGCTGGCAATCGATGATGCAGCGCATCTCCAGCTACGACATCCACGCCTGGCGCCGCGACTTTCTCGACCGCCTCCAACAGACCCGCTAACCCGGGGCCAAAACCGGGGTCAGAGTCGCTTTTCCTGCGAGTTGGTCGACGCCCTCAGGCGTTGCCG
>NZ_JBDJNS010000024.1:0-61486 GCF_039674545.1 Luteimonas sp. TWI382 | reverse complement strand
CTTTACACCCCCCCCCCCCCCTTTCCCCCGGCGCCGGCTCTACGCAACCCCCGGGCGGTGAGCCGATCGAACGCCACAGGCCTCAGAGCCAGCGCCCCAGACGCCATTGCAGCAGCACCGCGTAGGCGGCGTGGTAGCCGAGCACCAGCCCGGCGACCGCGAACAACCCGGCCGGCTCGCCGAGCGGGCCCCAGGCCGCCAGAAGCTCGACGTTGCCGCGCCAGCGCTCCCAGGCCTGCCAGATACCCGCGATCACCCGCGCGACCACGACCAGGGTCAACGCCAGCACCAGCCAGCGGTTGGGCGTGTACCAGACCGCGCCGGGCCGATGCTCGACCCGCGTCAACGCCCAGCCCACCCCGCCCGTCGCCAGGCCGGCGAGCAGCCCCAATCCGGCATAGACGAACGCATGCGCAACGAACAGGTTGGTCACGCCCATTGCGCCGAGAAACAGCAACGCCGAGCCCGGCAGCAGCCACGCATTGAGCCGGGTCAGCCAGCGCGGCGGGCGCCGGCGCGAGGTCCCGACGCGATAGCGGTTCCACAGCGCCAGCGGCCACAACAGCAGCATCGCCGCGCACAGCGCCAGGACGAAGACGAGCAACAGGACGATAGGCATGGCGGCAGTGTGCGGCACGCAGCGTGGCTGCGACGTCGGCGGCGCCGGTCGTCCCCCTAGGGCGGCGGCGTCGCATCCGGATGGCGCACCGGCGGGTCGGCGACCACCCGCTCGCGGCGGAACATGTACAGGCCGCTGGCGACGATGATCGCCGCGCCCAGCCAGGTCGGCGCATCGGGCAGCACGCCCCAGAGCGTGAGATCGAGCACGATCACCCATAGCAGCGCGGTGTACTCCAGCGGCGCGACCTGGCTGGCCTCGCCGAGGCGGAAAGCATGCGTCATCGCCACCTGCCCCAGCGCGCCCGCGCTGCCGATCAGCGCCAGCACGCCCAGGTGCTCGGTCTGGAGCGGCCGCCAATCGCGCCAGGCCAGCAGGCCGGCGAACACCGCCATCAGCACCAGGAACCAGAACACCAGCGATTCGGGACTGTCGCGCTGCGCCAGGATCCGCACGGTGATCGAGGCGACCGCGTAGCACAGCGCACCGAGCACCACCGCTAGGCCGGCCAGCGTGGCGACGCCCTCGCCGGTCGGGCGCAGCACCACCAGCACGCCGACGATGCCCACCGCGATCGCCGTCCAGCGGCGCGGGCCCACCCGCTCGCCCAGCAGCGGCACCGCCAGTGCGGTGACCAGCAGCGGCGAGACGAATACGATCGCGTACGCAGTCGACAGCGGCATGCGCGCCAGCCCGTACACGAAGCCGGCAATCATGCCCACGCCGAGCACGCCGCGCAGCAGGTGCAACGGCCAATGGATCCGCCACAACGTACCGCCGCGACCGCGCACCAAGATCCACGCCGCGATCAGCGGCAGCGTGGTCAGGCTGCGGAACGTCGCGACCTGGAACGCCGAATAGTCCTCGGCGATCCACTTCATGCCCGCGTCCATGCCGGCGAACGCGAGCACCGCCAACAGCATCCACCACACAGCGGCGCGGGCATCGGTCGGCAGGGCGGCACTGGACATGATCGCGAAGGATGAACAGGGGGCGTCCATCCTCGCACGGAAGCGCGCGCCGGGCATCCGGCGCGCACCGGCCCTCAGCGCCGCAGCGTCTCGATGTCGATGACGAAGCGGTAGCGCACGTCGCCCTTGCGCATGCGCGCGTAGGCGGTCTCGATGTCGGCGATGCCGATGCGCTCGATGTCGGACACGATGCCGTGTTCGGCGCAGAAGTCGAGCATCTCCTGGGTCTCGGCGATGCCGCCGATCAGCGAACCGGCCAGCCGCCGGCGCTGCATGATCAGCGCGCCGGCCGCGACCGGCGCCGGCGCCTCGGGAATGCCGAGCAGGATCATGGTGCCGTCGACACGCAGCAGCGACAGATACGCGTTGTAGTCGTGTTCGGCCGACACGCTGTCGACGATGAAATCGAAGGACTTGGCCAGCGCTTTGAACGTGGCCCGGTCGCGCGTGGCCGCGAACGCGTGCGCACCGAGCGCCAGTGCGTCGGCACGCTTGGATTCCGAACTGCTCAGTACCGTCACCCGCGCGCCCATCGCGACCGCGAACTTGACCGCCATGTGCCCGAGCCCGCCCAGGCCGACGACCGCGACCTCATCGCCGGGCGCGACAACGAAATGGCGCAGCGGCGAATACGTGGTGATGCCCGCGCACAGCAGCGGTGCGGCGGCATCGAGCGGCAGCGCATCGGGGATCCGCAGCACATAGGCCGCATCGACCGTGATCCGGGTCGAGTAGCCGCCATAGGTCGGCCCACTGCCGTCGCGCGCCATCGCGTTGTAGGTGGCAGTCATGCCGTCCTCGCAGAACTGCTCCTCGCCGGCGCGGCATTGCGGGCAGGTCCGGCACGAGTCGACGAAGCAGCCGACACCCACGGCATCGCCGACCGCGAACGCGGTCACCGCGCTGCCGACCTGGGCGATGCGGCCGACGATCTCGTGGCCGGGCACCATCGGAAAGATCGACCCGCCCCACTCGTCACGCACTTGGTGCAGGTCGGAGTGGCAGACGCCGCAATAGAGGATGTCGATCAGCACCTCGGACGGGCCGGGCGGGCGGCGCTGGATCGTGGTGGGCGCGAGCGGCGCGGTGGCGTCCGCGGCGGCGTAGGCAGGGGTCTCGAACATGACGGCGATCTGCGACAGCGGGGGAGACGCCATTGTGGTGCGTCGGCCGCGCACGGGATGTGGCGAACGCACGATGCAACGTTCCACGCCGCCTGCGTTACCCTGCGGGCCGTTTCCCCACTGCCAGGTGCCCCATGCCGTCTTTCGACGTCGTCTCCGAAGTCGACACCCACGAACTGACCAACGCGGTCGACCAGGCCAACCGCGAACTGACCACCCGCTTCGACTTCAAGGGTGTGGAGGCCGCGTTCGAGCGCGAGGACGCGGTGATCACCCAGTCGGCCCCGAGCGAGTTCCAGCTCCAGCAGATGACCGAGATCCTGCGTCAGCGCCTGGCGGCGCGGAAGATCGACGTGCGCTGCCTGGAGTTCGGCGACATCGACACCAACCTCGCCGGCGCCCGGCAGAAGGTCACCGTCAAGCAGGGCATCGAACGCGACCTGGCCAAGAAGATCCAGACCACACTCAAGACCGCCAAGCTCAAGGTCGACAGCCAGATCAACGGCGACAAGCTGCGCGTGACCGGCAAGAAGCGCGACGACCTGCAGGCGGCGATCGCGCTGCTACGCGGCACCGAGTTCGAACTGCCGTTGCAGTTCGACAACTTCCGCGACTGAGCGCTGCCTTCGCCCGCGCTAGAAGTAACGCAACCAGCGCAAGTCCCGACGCCGCGCCTTGAGCGCGGCGAACCAGCGCACGGCCGGATACAGCGCCACCGCCAGCGCCACGGCGACCGGCAGCAGCCAGGCCGGGTCGTCGAAGCCGAAGAGCGTGCCCTGAGTGTGGCCCCACACGGCCACCGCAGCCAGGTACAGCAGTCTCAGCGCGCACAGGTGCAGCAGATAGAAGAACATCGGCGCCGATCCGTAGACGGCGACCGGTTCGAGCCTCCGCGCCAGCGAGGGGCGCTCGAACAGGCGCAGCAACAACAGTCCCGTGCCCAGGGTCAGGCACAGGAACAGCAGCGACGGGGGATACTTGGTGACGTTGAACAATGCCATCGCGGTGCGCAGCGCATCCTCGCCGACGTGCCAGGGCGCTTCGCCGTAACCGTTGACCAACCGCAGTCCGGCAAACGCCGCCAGCGCACCCAATCCCCAAGTCAGCAATCGCTGACGGCGACGCGCGGGGTCGAAGCCGGCCGCGAACCAGGGACCGGCCGCATGTCCAAGTGCGATCACGCCGATCCACGGCAACACCGGATACGAGGTGCGCACTCGCATGCCGTCGATCGGCTCGAACCAGGCGCGCTGGTGCAGGACCGCCCACACCCCGGACCAGCCCCCCTCCACGCGCACCCCATCGAGCAGGTTGTGGCCGGCCACCAGCGCCAGACCGAGCGCGACCAGCGCCGGACGCGGCAGCCACAGCAGCGCAGAGAGCACCAGCATCGACAGGCCGATCGCCCAGATCACCTGCAGGTACAGCGTCTGCGGCGGAAACTGCAGCGTCCAGGCGAAGTTGACCAGGGTCACCTCCAGCACCACCAGAAACAGCCCGCGCTTGAACAGGAAGGCCGCAGTCGCCGCGCGCGGGTCCGGCTGGCGCTGACCGTACAGCCAGGCCGACAGCCCGGTCAGGAACACGAACACCGGGGCGCACAGATGCGCGAGCAGACGGAAGCCGAACAACAGCGGCGACACGTCGTCGACGTCGACCGGATCGGACAACTGCATGTGCAGGAAGAACGTCTCGCGCACGTGGTCGAGCAGCATCAACAGCATGACCAGACCGCGCAGCAGATCGATCTGGACCAGACGCGGGCGAGGCGATGGGGCGGCAAGAGGCATGGCGAATCGCAACAGCTGAAACAGTTATTTTATAACATATCGATCAACGCCCGTCGGCTGGTCTAGACTGCGCCACCGTCCGCAGCGCCGTTCCCGTGACCGCACAGCTCCCTGACGCGCCCGCCCCCGACGATCCGCTGACCGCCACCCGGCACTGGGTCGAGCGCGCCGTGATCGGGCTGAACCTGTGCCCGTTCGCCAAGGCGGTGTACGTCAAGGATCAGGTGCGGTTTGTACTGTGCGAGGCGACCACGCCCCAAGCCCTGCTCGAACGCTTGGGCGAGGAACTGCGCCACCTGCGCGACACCTCGGTGCAGACCACCGACACCACGCTGCTGGTGCACCCGCACGTGTTGCAGGACTTCCTCGATTACAACGACTTCCTGGACGCGGCCGATGCCCTGGTCGAGTCGCTCGACCTCGACGGCGTGCTGCAGGTCGCCAGCTTCCACCCCGACTACCGCTTCGCCGGCGTGCCCGACGACGACATCGGCAACTGCACCAACCGCTCGCCCTATCCCACCCTGCATCTGCTGCGCGAGGACAGCGTCGAGCGCGCGGTGGCGATCTACCCCGACCCCGACGCGATCGTCGAACGCAACATCGACACGCTCCAACGACTGGGCCACGCGGGCTGGGACGCGCTGCTGCGCGCTCGCCACTAGCCGTGTCGACCTAGTCGCGCTCGATCACCCGGCCGATCCCGCTGGCGTCGATCTCCCGGGTCGCGGCTGCGAGCGCATCGCCATCGCAACCGGCCATCAACCCGATGCGGAAATGCAGTTCACCGCCGGGCGTGCGCGAGGAATGGATCGACCCCAGGTTCACCCCGTGGCGCTCGAACACGTGCAACAGCGCGCGCAACGAACCGGGCCGGTCCAGCGGCAGGTGCACGCTGACGCAGCGGTCGCCGGCAAGATCGGCCAGCAGGTAACCGACGCGTTCGAAGGCGTAGTTGCCCTGCTCGAGCGCTGCTGCGCCCAGCGCCTGGCGCTGCGCATCGAGCAGCGCGCGGAACTGCGCGCGTGCGGCATCGTCGCCGCGCGCCACCAGGGCGTGCAGGTGCGCCGTGCGTGCCGCCAGGTCGGCGAGCACACCGACCACGTGGGGATTGTCGAACTGGATGTCCTCGTAGATCGCCGGGTTCATCGACAGGATCCGCGCGATCATCGCGGCATCGAGCTCGAACGAGGCCGAGCGGAACGGCAGCAGGTCCACCAACCCGCCGCCTTCGGGCGCCTGGTCGAGCAGCACGCCGGCCTGGGCGAGATGGCCCGCATGCACCAGCGCCTGTACCAGCGCCATGATCCGGTCGTGGCGCTCCGCATCGGCCTGCACCACCTGGCCCTCAAGCGCCGCCAACAGCCGCGCCACCCATGGCCGCCAGCGCGCCAGGCGCGCTTCGCAGACCACGAGCACGCGGCCCCGCAGCGTGGGCGACTTGGGCGGTGCGGTCATCGGGTGCAGGCCGACGACCTCGGCCTGCGACCGCAGCATCGCCGCGACCGGCACCTGCTTGAGCGAGGTCACGTCGAGCCACAACCGCCCGCGCTCGCGCCCGGCCGAGCGCGCGGTCCAGTCGGCGACGACGGCCGCGGTCGCGCGGATCGGCGCGGCGAACAACAGCACGTCCGCCGCCGCGAGCAACGCCTCAGGCGCATCGCTGGCCGGGTCCGCCGGGTCGTGGCCGAGCACCCGCAGGCCCATGCGCGAAGCGAAGAACCCGCGCAGCCAGCGGCCGTAGGCGCCGGCGCTGCCGACGATGCCCACGACCGGTGATTCGGGTAGCGGCGTGTCGCGAGGGGCGTGGGCATCTGTCATCCGGCCATTCTCGCTGCTCGGCGGCGAATGCGCGCCCGCACTTCCAATTGAAATAAATACATGCTTATATGTCGACACTTTTAGACGCTGCCCTCTTCCTCCGATGCCGCACCCCCACGATCACCCCGCGCACAAAGCGCACGACCACGATCACGCGCATGCCCCGTCGGTCTCGGCCGCGAACGAACGCGCCGTCCTGATCGGCTTCACGCTGACCGCCAGCTTCATGGTCGTGGAGATGGTCGGCGGGGTCCTGTCCGGCTCGCTGGCGCTGATTGCCGACGCCGGACACATGCTCACCGATGCCGCGGCGCTGCTGCTCGCCTGGCTGGGCTTCCGCATCGGCCGCCGGGCCTCGGACGCCAGGCGCACATTCGGCTACATGCGCATCGAGGTGCTGGCCGGGCTGATCAATGCGATCACGCTGTTCGCGCTGGTGCTGTGGATCGCCTGGGAGGCGGTGCAGCGCCTGCGGCATCCGGGCGAGGTGCTCGCCGGACCGATGCTGGCGGTCGCGGTCGTCGGCCTGCTGGTCAACTGCCTGGTGTTCTGGATCCTGCATCGCGGCGACCAATCGCACGTCAACATCAAGGGCGCGACGCTACACGTGCTCGGCGATCTGCTCGGTTCGGTCGCCGCGATCGTGGCCGCGCTGGTGATCCACTTCACCGGCTGGATGCCGATCGACCCGATCCTTTCGGTGCTGGTGTGCCTGCTGATCCTACGCAGTGCCTGGGCGCTGCTGCGCGGCGCCTTCGACATCCTGATGGAGGCCACGCCGCCGGACATCGACATCGAGGCCCTGCGCACGCACCTGCGCGAGCAGGTTCCGGGCGTGGCGGGCGTCGACCACGTGCATGTGTGGTCGATCACCTCGGGCCGGGTGCTGGCGACGCTCGAACTCACGCTCGACGAGGACGCACCGGCCTGGCGTGTGGTGCCGGCGGTCAAACGCGCACTCGCCGACCGGTTCTCGATCGGCCACACGACGGTCGAGGTCGTGCATGCACCGCATGATGCCTGCGCGCTGGAGCACGGCAGTCGCGCGTCGCATCGCCATGAGCACGCGCACAGGCATCCGCACGAACACGACCACGCGGATGCCGCCGATCGCGTGCCGGGCGCGGCGAAGCCAGGAGGTCCCAATTGAGCGCATCTGCGCCTGACGTCGAGACCGTCCCCGATCCTGAGCAGGTCGAGATCCTTGCCGGCACCTTCCGCCTGCTCGGCGACCCGACCCGCTTGCGGGTGCTGCTGACCTGCCTGGATGGGCCGGTGCCGGTCGGCGAGATCGCGCGCCGCACCGGCGCCTCGCAGCCGTTGGTCAGCCATCACTTGCGCCTGCTGCGCGGCGCGCGGCTGGTGCGCGGCGAACGGCGCCAGCGCCAGGTGTTCTACGCGACCGCCGATGCGCACGTGCGCGACATGCTGGTCGACATGCTCGCCCACGCCGACGAACCGGACGACGAGGCACCGCAACGCTAGCGGGGGAACGCGCACGGACATGGCCTGCTCGGGCGCCCCATGCGCGCAGCGTCGGCGCCATGCGATTGCCCGAGGCGGATGCTCGGGCGGACTCAGCCCTGGGCGCGTACGGTCTGGATCAGCTGCCGGACATCGTCGAGCGAATCGACGATCCGGTGACCGAGCGCACGCACCGCATCATCGGGCAGCAGCAGGTCGGGCACCTGGATCGTGGTCATGCCGGCCGCGAGCGCGGCGCGCACGCCGGTCGGCGAGTCTTCCAGCGCCAGGCACCGCGCCGCCGGCACGCCCAGCCGCTCGGCCGCAAGCAGGTAGACATCCGGCGCCGGCTTGGGATGGGCGACATCGCTGCTGGTGCACACCGCGTCGAAATGCCGCAGAAGACCGGCGGCGGCAAGCTTGCGCTGCGCCAGCGGCGCCCGCGTGGAGGTCGCGACCGCGCGCGGGATGCCGCATTCGGCCAGCAGGTCCAGCAACGCGACGATGCCCGGACGGTGCGCGATGCCGGCTTCGGCACGCGCCAGATACAACGCCTGACTGCGACCAAACAGCGCATCGGCGGCGGGCTCGCCGATGCGCTCGACCAGGCGTTCGCGGCAGATGCGGTCGCTGTGGCCGACCATCGCGCGCCAGTACGCCGGCTCGATGTCCTGCGCCTGCTCGGCGGCCGCCAGACGCATGCAATCGAGGATTTCGCGCTCGCTTTCGAGCATCAGGCCGTCCATGTCGAACACCACCCCGGCAGGCAGCGACGACAGGGCGAGCCCCTGCGGAGACGGCGGAACGGCGGCGGACATCGAGGGCGTGGACACGCGATCGATTCTACCCCGCATCGCCCCGAAGGCCCATTCAGCGTACCCGTGCGTACGGGCAATGCCGCACGCATTCCGCAATAATCGCCGTCCGCCTCACTTCCCCGGTCCATGCGTCGATGAAGGATTCTTTCAGCTACGAACAACTGATCGCCTCGGGCGAGGGCCGGCTGTTCGCGCCGGGCAGCGGCCGCCTGCCGCTGCCGCCGATGCTGATGTTCGACCGCATCACCCACATCGACGACGACGGGGGTGCGCATGGGCTGGGCCAGATCCACGCCGAGCTCGACGTGCGCCCGGACCTGTGGTTCTTCCAATGCCACTTCCAGGGCGACCCGGTGATGCCGGGCTGCCTGGGCCTGGATGCGATGTGGCAGTTGGTCGGCTTCTACCTGACGTGGCAGCAACTGCCCGGTCGCGGTCGCGCGCTCGGTGTAGGCGAGGTCAAGTTCACTGGCGAGGTCGGCCCCGACGCAAAGCTCGTGCGCTACGAGATCGACATCAAGCGCGTGATCAAGCGGCGCCTGATCCTGGGCATCGGCGATGCGCGCATGCTCGTCGACGGACGCGAGATCTACACCGCCAGCGACTTGCGCGTGGGACTGTTCATGCGCGACGAGGCCGCATGAGCCTGAATCCGACCGCACGCCGCGTCGTGATCACCGGCGCGGGCATCGTGTCGTGCATCGGCAACGATCTCGACACCGTCGCCGCGTCGCTGCGCGAGGGCCGCTCGGGCATCGCCTTCGACGCCGGCCATGCCGACAAGGGCCTGCGCAGCCAGATCTCGGGCATGCCCGATGTCGACCTCGATGCGCTGATCGACCGCAAGCTGCGCCGCTTCATGGGCGATGCCGCGGGCTACGCTTACCTGGCGCTGCGCGATGCGATTGCGCACGCCGGTTTGACCGACGCCATGATCTCCGGCCCGCGGACCGGCCTGATCATGGGATCGGGCGGCGGCTCGCCGGAGAACCTGATCGGCTCGGCCGACGTGCTGCGCGACAAGGGCGTGCGCCGGATCGGCCCGTACCAGGTCACGCGCACGATGAACTCGACGGTCTCGGCGTGCCTGGCCACCGCCTTCGGCATCAAGGGGCTCAACTACTCGATTTCCTCGGCCTGCGCGACGTCGGCGCACTGCATCGGCGTGGCCGCACAGCAGATCCAGGCCGGCCTGCAGGACGTGGTGTTCGCCGGCGGCGGCGAAGAAGCGCACTGGGGCATGGCGATGCTGTTCGACGGCATGGGCGCGCTGTCGAGCCGCTACAACGACACCCCGACGCGCGCCTCTCGGCCGTACGACGCCGACCGCGACGGCTTCGTGATCGCCGGCGGTGGCGGCGCGCTGGTGCTCGAGAGCCTGGAGCACGCGCAGGCCCGCGACGCGACGATCCTGGGCGAACTGGTCGGCTTCGGCGCCAGCTCCGACGGCGTCGACATGGTCGCCCCCTCCGGCGACGGCGCGATCGCCTGCATGCGCATGGCGATCGAGAGCCTCGACGGCGACATCGACTACATCAACACCCACGGCACCTCGACCCCGGTCGGCGACGTCAGCGAATTGCGTGCGATGCGCACGGTATTCGGCGATGCAATGCCGCCGTTCTCGTCGACCAAGTCGCTGACCGGCCACTCGCTCGGCGCGACCAGCGTGCACGAAGCGATCTTCTGCCTGCTGATGCTCGAGCGCGGCTTCATCGCCGGCTCGATCAATGTCGACACCCTCGACCCCGAAGCCGAAGGCCTGCCACTGGTCCGCGAAAGCCGCCCCGCCCAGCTGCGCACCGTGCTGTCGAACAGCTTCGGCTTCGGCGGCACCAACGCCAGCCTCGCCCTGCGCCGCTGGGACGCCTGACAAAACCAGGGCCCGAAACCGGGGTCAGCGAAACCGAAACCGGGGTCAGAGTCGAATTTCCACCAGGATGTCCCACGCCTGCTGGTTCTCGGGGGAAATTCGACTCTGACCCCGGTTTCGGACCCGGTTTCGGGTTAGCCGAAGAGCGTGGTCAGGTCGGCGGCGTCGAGGGGGTGCCATTGCCCTTCTGGCAGGTCGCCCAGCGACAGGCCGCCGATGCGGCTGCGGTGGAGGGCGACGACGTGGTTGCCGACGGCCGCAAACATGCGCCGGACCTGGTGGTAGCGACCTTCGACGATGGTCAGCCGCGCATGCGTGGGGTCGACGACCTCGAGCGCGGCGGGCAGCAGCGGCGTGGTCTCGGACTCGAGCATCAGCGTGCCGCTGGCGAACAGCGCGGCCTCGTCCCCGCGCAGCGGCTGCGCCAAGGTCGCGTCGTAGACCTTGGGTAGCGCCGCCTTCGGCGAGATGATCCGATGCAGCAGTTGGCCGTCGTCGGTGAACAGCAGCAGGCCGCTGGTCTCGCGATCCAGGCGCCCGACCGTCGACAGCGCCGGCGCGCGCAGCCGGAAGCGCGGTGGCAACAGGTCGTAGACCAACCGGCCGGTGTCCTTGGTCGAGCAGGTGTAGCCGGTCGGCTTGTGCAGCAGCAGCGTCAGGCCCTGCGGCGGATCGAGCGGTTCGCCGTCGACGCGAATGGCCGCATGCGCCACCCGGTCGTCGGCATAGAGCACCTCGCCGTCGGCATCGGTGATGCGCCCCTCGCGGAACATCCACGCCACCTGCTTGCGGCTGCCGTAGCCGAGGTTGGCGAGCAGCTTGACCAGCTTCATCGCGCCTGCTCCGCGTGCACGATCTTGAAGCCACCCTGCGCGGCGACTTCGCGCACCTGGCCAAAGCGTGCGGCGAGCACGTCCTCGTAGGGCAGATGCCGGTTGGCGACCAGCCACAGGCTGCCGCCCGGTGCCAGCGCGTCGGCGGCCGCGGCGATGAACGCACGCCCCAGCTCGGGCCGCTCCTCGCGCCCGTGGGCATGGAATGGCGGATTGCTGACGATGAAGTCGTAACGCCGCGGCAGGCCCGCAGTGACATCGCGCCACTGGAAGTCCAGCGCCACATCGTCGCGTAGCCCGGTCAGATTGCGACGGGCCAGCGCCAGCGCGCGGCCCTCGGCCTCGATCACGTCGAGCGCGCGCAGGCCCGGGCAGCGCTGCAGCACGTCGGCCGCCAGAAAGCCGTAGCCCGCGCCGAGATCGGCGCCATGCCCGGCCAGCGTCGTGGGCAAGTGCGCGGCCAGCAGCGCCGACGCCGGATCGATCCGATCCCAGGCGAACACGCCGGGCCGGCTGACGAACCGGCCACCGAGGATCGGGCGCGGCGCGTCCAGTGCGGCCCAGCGCGCGCGCAACGCCTCGTCGCCGCGCGCATCGCGCTGCGCCCAGAACACCCGGCACTTGTGCTTGGACAGCGCGCCAATGTTGCCGGCGAGCGCGGCCAGGTCGGCCTGCGCGGACTTCGCGCCCTCGTCGTTGGCGACGCTGGCCACGACCCAGCCGCCGGGTGCGACCGCCGCCAGCGCGCGTGCCAGCAACGCCCGCGCCTCGTCACGCTGGCGCGGCGGCAGTGCCAATACCAACGGTCGTTCCGGCAGCGCCGGATCATCACCATCGTCCTGCGGCAGCGCCTCCAGGCCGGCGCGCTGTAGCGCGGTGTGCAAGGGCGCCAGGGTCTGCTCGCACAGCAGGCCAGGCCACCGCCCGCCGGTCGTCGCCACACCCGGACGCGCGCGCAGGAACAGCGCACCGGCCGGCGGCCACGACAGCAGCCGCTGCTCGAACGGGAGGAACAGCGCATCGAGTGCGGGGTCGGCCATCGCGGGAGGTCCTGGGAAACAGCCGGCGATTCTACCGGGACCGCTCGACCGGAACGCCGCCAGCAGCCTGCAGGGCCCCATGCGCATGCCGCACCAAGGCACCGCGTCATCGCGATCCCAACGCCACGTTGATGCATCGCGAACATCCGCGTCGGCACGATGGCCGGGCCTTCCCCCCCACAGGAGACCGCGATGCCCATCCGTGCACTGTTCGTCGGCGGCGTCATCGACAACAACGAACTCGACCTCGACGGCACGGAACCGCCGAAGCACTACCCGCCCGAGACCGGCAGCGGCCAGTCGCGTTACCGCCTGCATCTGGTCGGTCGCAAGCAGGACCGCGTCGCCTACGCCGTCTACGGCGCACCCGAACTGGCGGGCGAGGAAGTGCTTCGGGTCAGCACGGAACGCGAGTACGCCCGCCG
This sequence comes from Luteimonas sp. TWI382, assembly GCF_039674545.1. NCBI lineage: Bacteria > Pseudomonadati > Pseudomonadota > Gammaproteobacteria > Lysobacterales > Lysobacteraceae > Luteimonas > Luteimonas sp. TWI382. The sequence continues at coordinate 48,708 of NZ_JBDJNS010000024.1, read as the reverse complement.
CTTCGATGCGGCCGAGGATGTGATCGAGTGAGCCTCGGGCCGGGCAGTGTCCATGCGCCGCCCGGCCATCTCATTCCTGCAACTCACGCAGCGTCACCGAGGGCGGTGCGTCGAGCACGCGGCGGGTCGCCCACAGGCCGGCCGCGAGCGTCACGCCGACACCGATGCCGCCGCCCGCCGCGGCCAGCGCCCAGTTCGGCCGCCACGGCAGGTCGAACACCTGCACCGCGACGACACCGGCCAACACCGATGCGGCCAACGCGGCGACCACGCCCGACAGCAAGCCGATCGCCGCGAACTCCGAGGCCTGCGCCAGCCGCAGCTGTGCGCGTCGGCCGCCGAGCACGCGCATCACGCCGCCTTCGAGCAGGCGTTCGTCCTGACTGGCGCTGACCGCCGCTAGCAACACCAGCACGCCGGCGGCGAGCGAGAACCAGAACACCACCTGCACCACGGTCGAGACCTGGTCGGCGGTGCTGCGCACCTGGGTCAGCACCGCGTCGATGTCGACGACCGACAGGTTCGGGAAGCGCTGCACCAGATCGGCGGTAAAGCGCGGCCGCTCGGGGGGCACGCGCACCGCGGTGATGTGGCTGGCCGGGTAGCCGTCGAGTGCGCCGGGCGAGGCGACGACGAAGAAGTTCGGCCGGAAGCTCTCCCACTCGATACTGCGCAGGCTGGTGATCGGCGCCTCGAACCGCTGGCCGGCAATGTCGAACGCGATGCGGTCGCCGATCTGCCAGCCCAGGTCCTTGGCAAAGCCCTCCTCGACCGACAATTCCGGCGACGCGGGCACCGTATCGCCCCAGTACCTGCCGGCGGTGATCTGGTTGTCATCGCGCAGCGCGCCCTGCATCGACAGGTTGAACTCGCGCTCGGCCCGGCGCTGGGCCTGGCGGTCCTGGGCCTCGTCGCCGCTGCGTCCCAGGTAATCCTCGCCGCGTACCGCCTCGCCATTGCGCGCGAGCAGGCGCGCGCGCACCATCGGGAACAGCACCGGCGGCTCGACCGCCTGTTCGGCGATGAAACCGCGCACGGGGTCGAGCTGGTCGGGCTGCACGTTGATGATGAAGCGGTTGGGCGCGTCCTGGCCGATCGCCAGCTGCCAGCGATCGAGCAGGTCCGTGCGTACGAACGTCAGCAGCAGCAACGCCATCAGGCCCAGGCCGAGTGCGCTGATCTGCGCGACGCTGGTGCCCGCGCGCCGGCTCACGTTGGCCAGGCCGTAGCGCAGGCTGCCTCGCAGCTTCGAACGCAGTGCACGCACCAGCGCGATCAGCGCCCACGCGAGCAGCGCCAGCACCGCGAACGTGGCCGCGATACCGGCCAGCATCGCCCCACCAAGCGCCGCCGACCCGGCCTTCCACCACAACAGCGCGGCCAGCCCAACGAAACCGGTCAGCCCGACCAGCCAGGCGCTGGGCTCGAAGCCGCCGAGGTCGCGACGCAGCACGCGCAGCGCCGGCACCCGCCGCAGCGCCAGCACCGGCGGCGCGCCGAAGGCCAGCAGCACGACCAGACCGACGCCGTAGCCTTGCAGCGCGGGCAACACGCCGGCGGCCGGGATCGACAAGCCCAGCAGCGACGCAAGCCAGCGGCCGACCGCCCACTGCAGCCCGAACGCGATCGCGACGCCCAAGGTGCAAGCGACCACCCCGAGCAGCAGCAGTTCGCCGACGTGGATGCCGACCAGCGTGCGCTGCTGCGCGCCCATGCAGCGCATCACCGCCACCGACGACAGATGCCGGGCCGAATGCTGGCGCGCGGCCATTGCCACCGCGACCGCCGCCAGGATCACCGACACGAGTGCCGCCAGCCCCAAGAAGCGGCCGGCGCGATCGAGCGAGGAGCGCACTTCGGGGCGCGCGTCGCCGATCGTCTCCACGCGCTGGCCGCGGCCCAGCTGCGCACGTGCCAGGCGGGTGAAGCCGTCGACCGCGTTGGCGTCGCCGGCGACGACGAGGCGATAGCCGATGCGGCTGCCCGGTTGGATCAGCCCGGTGCCCCCCAGATCGGACAGGTGCAGGAACACCTTCGGCGCGACATTGAAATAGTCGATCGACGCATCGGGCTCCTGCAGCACCAGCGCGGCGAGACGGAAGCTGCGTCCGCCCAAGTGCACGGTGTCGCCGACCGCCGCGCCGAGCGTGTCCGCCCCGGCCCGGCTCATCCAGGCGGTCCCGGGTTCGGGCACCGCCTGCGCATCGCGTTCGACGCCATCGCCGCGATCGATCCGGAAGCTGCCGCGCAGCGGAAAGCCGTCACCGAGCGCGCGCACGTCGCCCAGGCGCAGATTGGCCGCATCGCCCTCGCCGACGCGGATCATGCTGTCGAGCTCGACAGTCTCGACCGCGCGCAGGCCAGGCGCATCGGCGGCGGCGCGGATCGCACCGTCGATCGGCGCATCGCCGCGCACCACCGCATCGCCGCCGAGCAGGCGGTTGGCCTCGATCGCCAATGCGCGCTCGGCGCGATCGGTGACGAAGCCCACCGCAGTCACCGCGACGACCGCGAGCACCAGCGCCGCGAACAGGATGCGGATGTCGCCGGCCTTGAAGTCGCGGCGCAGCTGCCGCCAGGCGAGGCCCGCGGTCCTCATGCGGCCAGCGCCTCGTCGGCGACGAGCCGGCCGCTGTCGATGCGCAGGCGCCGGGCACAGCGCGCCGCCAGGCGATCGTCGTGGGTGACCAGCACCAGCGTGGTGCCGGCATCGGCATTGAGCGCGAACAGCAGGTCGACGATCGCCTGGCCGGTGGCGGTGTCCAGGTTGCCGGTCGGCTCGTCGGCGAACAGCAGCGAGGGCCGGGTCACGAACGCGCGCGCCAGCGCCACGCGCTGCTGCTCGCCGCCCGAGAGCTGGCGTGGATAATGGCCCAGGCGCTCGCCCAGACCGACACGCTGCAGCACCTCGCGCGCCGGCGCCTGGACATCGCGGTCGCCGCGCAGCTCCAGGGGCAGCATGACGTTCTCCAGCGCGGTCAGCGACGGCAGCAGCTGGAAACTCTGGAACACGAAGCCGACCTTCTCGCCGCGCACGCGCGCCCGGCCGTCCTCGTCGAGCGTGGAGATCGGCGCGCCGTCGAGCAGCACGCGACCCGCGCTGGGTGTGTCGAGCCCGGCCAGCAGCGACAGCAGCGTGCTCTTGCCCGAGCCCGAGGCCCCGACGATCGCCACCGTGTCGCCATGCCCGATACGGAAGCCGACGTCCTGCAGGATCGTCAGCTCCCCGGACGGCAACGCGACCCGCTTGCCCAGTCCGTCGACGTCGAGCGCATGGCCTGCCGCGCGCACGGCTTCATCTTGCAGGGGGGAACCGTCGTGCATAGATATCCTTTGCTGTTCGCGCCAGTCCGGCGCACCGTCGCGATGCGGCATCGCCGACCAACCGGAGACATGGGAGATGACACTGGGAATTGCGGCCATGCGCCGCCCGATGCAAGCGCGCGTGGCGCGCTGGATGCTGGCGTGTCTGCTGGCCCTGCCCGTTCTAGCACAGGCCCAGGCCGCGACGACCCGCCCTGCCGCCGATCCGCAGGCCAAGACGCTCCTGGTCATGGGTGATTCACTGTCGGCGGGCTACGGCATGTCCGCCGCGCAAGGCTGGGTCGGCCTGCTCGCACAACGGCTGCAGCACGAGGCGCCGGATTGGCGAGTGGTCAATGCGAGCATCTCGGGCGAGACCACCGCCGGCGGCGCGTCTCGGATCGTGCAGGCAGTCGTGCGCGAGCGCCCGCAGGTGGTCATCATCGCGCTGGGCGCCAACGACGGGCTACGCGGGCTGCCGCTGGCCGAGGCCCGGCGCAACCTGGCGCGGATGATCGGCGCCTCGCAGCACGTCGGCGCGCGCGTGCTGCTGGTGGGCATGCGCATGCCGCCGAATCTCGGCCCGGACTACACGCGCGGCTTCGAGGCCAACTACCGGTTGCTCGCCGACACGTTCGACGTCGCACTGCTGCCGTTCCTGCTCGAGCCGGTCGCCGACGACCGCGGCAACTTCCAGGACGACAACCTGCATCCCACCGCCGAGGCGCAGACGAAGATCCTCGATCACGTCTGGCCGGCCCTGCGTCCGCTGCTCGCGCCTTAGTCAGGGCCGTTCGAGCAGCGGATACGGGTTGACCGGCACACCGGTCCACCACTGGCGTTCGGGCGTCAGCCGGAACACTGCGAAATGCAGATGCGGAGCAGCCGGATCGGCGTTGCCGGTGCTGCCGACCCGGCCGATGACATCGCCGCGCCGCACCTGCGTGCCCTCCGCGATGCCGGGCGCATAGGCCTGCAGGTGCGCGTAGTAGTACGACCAAGTGCCGGTAGGCTCGAACTGGTAGATCGTCAGGCCACCGCGATCGCTGGTGAACAGCTTTTCGATCGTGCCGTCCGCGGCCGCCAGCACCGGTGTGCCGGCAGGGGCCATGATGTCGAGCGCCTCGTGCCGGCGTTCGCTGCCACGCGCATCGTCGAACGTGTCGCGCACGTCGGCGAACGGGATGCCCTGTACCGGCAACAGCAGCCGAGGCGACGCATGCGCGTCGACGCGCGGGTCCGGCGCAGGCGTCGCATCGGGTGCCGCCGGAGGCTCGGCGCCGGGGACATGGGCGGCGGGCACCGACGCAGGGGGTGCTGCCACATTGTCGGACGGCCCCGGATCTGGCGCCGGCGACGGCGCGGCCTCGGCGACCACGGGCGACGCGACATCATGCGCGGATCCACCACGCCACAGGAACACGGCCGCGTTCGCCAGCGCGAGCACCGCTGCGAGCGCGATCCACAGGCCGGCACGGGTCATGGTCTATTCCTCCAGCATTACGACGGTGCCCGGCCCGACGACACCCGCCACCCGGCGCGCGCTCCAGTTGGTCATCCGGATGCAACCGTGCGACTGGGTCTTGCCGATGTTCGCCGGCTCCGGCGTGCCGTGGATGCCGTAATGCGGCTTGGACAGGTCGATCCAGACCGTCCCGACCGGGTTATTGGGGCCGGGTGGCAACGTGGCCTTGGCGTGACCGGGGTCGGCATCCCAAAACAGATCCGGGTTGTAATGGAAGGTCGGGTCCTCGGCCACGCCCTCGACCTTCCACTCGCCGATCGGCAGCGGATCGTGTTCGCTGCCGGTGGACGCCGGGAACTGCGCGTAGACCTTGCCGGCGCCGTCGACCAGCCGCACCACCGAATCGGATTTGCTGACCACCACCCGCTCGGGCTTCGCCAGCGCCGGGGCATCGGCCGTGTTCGGGACCACGATGCGCGTGCCCGCCTCGAATCGGGCACTGGGATTGAGCCGCCGCAGCAGCGCGGGCGCGGCATGGAACCGCTCGCCCAGCGCTTCGGCGAGGCTTTCGAAGCCCAGCGCCTCGCGCTTGGCCTTCTCCATCATGTCCTCGGGCAGCGCGACGAAGGGACCGGCGACCTCGTCGGCGGTCAGCGTGTGCGCCATCAGCGCCGGCACAGCATCGGCGGTCAGCGCCTGCCAGGTGCGCGCATCCAGCGTGCCACTCGCCTCCAGGCCGTGGAAGCGCTGGAAGGCGGCGATTGCGCGCGTGGTGTTGGTCCCGCCCTGCGCATCGATCTCGCCGGGGGAGAAATGCGCACGGTCGAGCAGCACCTGCGCGCGCAGCATCGTCGCATCGCCGGCGTCGGCCGTCGCCGCATTGACCGACTCGGGCGTCAGCGCGGCCTCGACATCCGCCTGTGGTCGGTCCTGGGCAATCGCCGGCGCGCAGGCCAACAGCAGCCCCAGGCAGCCGGTCATCCAGCGCACGAAGTGGGATCGGGATGGCGTCATCGGGGCGCTCCTGCAGCGTGGGATGCCGGCATGGTTCCGCGTCCGCTGCGCCGGTCACGTGAAGCCGGTGCTGCACGTTCAGCGGGCCGGGCAGTGGAGCAAGACTGAGTCCTGTCGCCAGCCAGGATCGTCGGCATAGGCGAACAGCAGCTGGCCGTCCTTGAGATCGTCGATCACCGCGCGCGCCACCGCGGTGCGCACCGCCGGGCAGCCCCAGCTGCGTCCCAGTCGCCCCTGGCGCCGGCCCTGTTCGGGGTCGACGTAGTCGGCACCGTGCATGACGATCAATCGCTCGCGGGCGCGGCCGTTGATGCCCGGCTCCAGGCCGTCCAGGCGCAGCGAGTAACCGTTCTGGCCAGTGTAGGTCTCGGCCGTCGCGAACAGCCCCAGGCTGGACTGGTAGCTGCCCTCGACATCGGAGAACACGGTCGGCCGGTTGCCGCCGCTGCCGCGTCCATGGGCGACATGCTCTGCATGCAGCAACCGCGCCTGCGCCAGATCGAACACCCACAGGCGGACCTCGGTCGAGGGCCGCGAGTAATCGATCACCGCCAGCCGCTGGCCGACATCGCGCGTGCGCGCGGCGCAATCACGTGCCTGCAGGGCGGACGCGAGCACCCCGCGATTGAGTCCGGGCGCCAACGCGGCCAGCCTGTCGACGCGATCGTCGCCATGGACAAGGCCGCCGGCCAGCAGTCCGATGATGCAGAACATCCATGAGATCGATTTGCGCATGGGACCAGCATATGCGCTCGACGTGACGCCCCTCGTGATCGCGGCGTTCGCCTCCACTTCCCGGGATAATCGACCGCAGATTGGCCGAAAAAAATCGACCGATCCGCTTGCACGGATGATTAAGTCCATGTAATGTTCGCGCCCATCCGGCCCACCCGACGTTTCCACGACATCCGCGACACCATGAAAACCGCCTTCTCCCCTGTCGACATGCCCCGCCTGCCGCGCGTCCAGCGCGAAGCGGCGCCATGCGCGCAGCAGGCAGCGCGGCGCGAGCTGTCCGGCCACATCTTCGACTGATCTCCTCGATTCCAAGGAGATCGACACCCCGATCTCCGAGGCACGCGAACGCCCTCGGATGCCACATCCGGGGGCGTTTTGTTTGTGCGTTCAAATACACGTATGCAATAGATTCGCAGGTTTCGCATTCGACCCGAGGCATCCGGGAAAACCGGTTTCCTGATTATCGGGCGATTATGTCGCGAGGCGTTCGCCATTGCGTGGCGGCAACGCTGTGCCATGATGCCGGGCACGGGCGACGGGCGGGTGCAGCCTGCAGAACGGATCGGCGCCGGAAGGCGCCGATCGGACCATCGACGAACACGGGCTTGCGGTGCGGGTTGCGATCCCGTCCGGTGCGCGCGGCACTGCCGTGGCGTATGCCGGCGCGTGCGAGGCGATGGTGCGATGAGCGGACGATAGCTCAGAGGCAGAGCAGCGGAACCACCTCCGGCCACCGGTTCGAGTCCGGTTCGTCCACCTTTGGATAGCTCAGATGGGTAGAGCATCGGACTGTTAATCCGACTGTCGCGGGTTCGACTCCCGCTCCAAGCATGACCTGTCACGTCATGACACCGGAACGCAAGTTCCACACCAGGACACGGCCCGCGCGGCGTGTCGCGCGCGACAGGCCCCGGCCTGTCGATGCCGCGAACCGTCGCAGCGGATCCGTCACCGGGCCAGCGTCCCCGAGGCGCGCGGACCGCCTGCGCACCGCCGCGATCCATCGCGACGTCCATGCCCGGGCGCCGTCTCCGCGCCGCGCGCACGCCACGCTCCGCGACGGCGATGCCAGGGCCGCGTCCATCTTCCTCGCGGGTCCGCCCGCACCGCATCGCACACCACCGCGATGCGACGTACTGCCGCCGCGCTAACCGATCCATCGCGGCGGCATCGACATCCGGATCGGACCACCAGTGCCAACAACCAAGGAGAGAGTGCCGTGCATGTCCACAGCATGTTCCGGACCAGGCGGGTCGTGATCGGTGACGGCGAGCGCGGCCTGGTGTATCGCAACCGTCAGTTCGAGCGCGTCCTCGCGCCCGGCGTGCATCGCATGTTCGACCCGTTCCACCGGGTCGAGGTGCGCACCTACGACATTTCCGCGCCGGTCTATGCTGGCCACGATGCCGACGCACTGATCGCGCGCCTCGGCGGACAGCTGGACGCGGTGTTCGTGCACGCCGACATTGGTGCCGACGAAGTCGGCCTCGTGTTCCGGCACGGCAAGCTCGAGGACGTGCTGGCGCCCGGCGCGCGCAGGCTGTACTGGCGCGGACTGGTCGATATCGCCGTCGAGCGCGTATCGTTCGCCGACAGCCTCGCCGTGCGCCCGGACGTGCTGCGGCGCCTGCGTCAGCTCGGCCTGCTGTCGAAGGTCGCCGTGGTCGTCGACGTGCCGGCGGAAGCGGCCGGCCTGGTCTTCATCGACGGCTCGCTGCTGGGAACGCTCGGTCCCGGCGCCTACGCGTTCTGGAACTTCCACAAGAACGTGGTCGCCGAAGTCGTCGACCTGCGCGTGCAGCCGGTCGAGGTGTCGGGCCAGGAGTTGCTGACCCGCGACCGCGTGTCGCTGCGCGTGAACCTCGCGGCCAGCGTACGCGTGACCGACCCGGTCGCCGCGCGTACCAAGGTCGCGAAGTCCGGCGATCACCTGTACCGCGAGCTGCAGTACGGCCTGCGCAAGGTCGTCGCCGCGCGCACCCTCGACGAACTGCTGGGCGACAAGGCCTCGCTGGACGCGGACATCTTCGCGTACGTGCGCGGCCAGGTAGCCGGTCTGGGCGTCGAGGTGCTGGGCGTCGGCGTCAAGGACGTGATCCTGCCGGGGGAGATGAAGACGATCCTCAACGAGGTGGTGCAGGCGGAGAAGGCGGCCCAGGCCAACGTGATCCGCAGGCGCGAGGAAGCCAACGCCACGCGTTCGCTGCTCAACACCGCGAAGCTGATCGAGGACTCCCCGGTACTGATGCGCCTCAAGGAACTGGAGGCGCTGGAGAAGGTGACCGAGAAGATCGACACGCTCACCGTGTTCGGCGGCCTGGACGGCGTGCTGAAGCAGTTGGTGACGATGAAGTAGTCATTCCCCCGCGCGGTGCACGGATGCAGCGCGCGGGACCATCGAAGGAAAGAGATATGAGTTCCCAATCGCAATTCGAACTCCTGCATGCCGAAGGCAGCGCCACGCCGATCAAAGGCTGGGTGCGCGGCGTGCCGCTGGATGACCAGGCCCACGCGCAGCTGTGCAACATCGCCGCGATCCCGTTCGTCGGGCCATGGGTGGCGGTGATGCCGGACGTGCACCTGGGCAAGGGTGCGACCGTGGGTTCGGTGATCCCCACGCGCGGCGCGATCATTCCGGCCGCGGTCGGCGTGGACATCGGCTGCGGCATGGCCGCGGTGCGCACCACGCTGCGCGCGAAAGACCTGCCCGACAGCCTGGCCCAGATCCGCTCGGGCATCGAGCGCGCGGTGCCGGTCGGCAACGGCCGCGGCGGCGAACACCGGAAGCTGCCCGACAGCATTGGCACGCGCATCGCGCAATCCGGATTGATTGAGCGCCTGGACGTGATCAAGCAGAAGCACCGACGGATCCGTACCGACAAGCTGGACTGCCAGATCGGCACGCTCGGCGGCGGCAATCACTTCATCGAGCTGTGCCTCGACGAATCCGATGCCGTATGGGTCATGCTGCATTCGGGCTCGCGCGGGACCGGCAACCTGATCGGCACCTACTTCATCGAGCAGGCGCGCAAGAAGCTCGAGCACCGCGTGCTGGGCTTCCATCTGCCCGACCGCGACCTCGCGTTTTTCATGGAGGGCGAGCCGCTGTTCGAGGACTACGTGGAGGCGGTGTCGTGGGCGCAGGACTACGCCCGCGAAAACCGCGAGGCGATGATGGCGCGGGTCCTGGCCGAGCTGCGCCACCGGCTGCCGAAGTTCCAGCTCGAGACGCTGGCGGTGAACTGCCACCACAACTACGTGCAGAAGGAATCGCACGCCGGGCAAGCGGTGTACGTGACCCGCAAGGGCGCGGTGAGCGCGCGGACCGGCGAACTCGGGATCATCCCGGGCAGCATGGGCGCGAAGAGCTTCATCGTGCGTGGGCTGGGCAACGGCGACAGCTTCCACAGCTGCAGCCACGGCGCCGGACGTGTGATGAGCCGCACGGCCGCCCGGCAGCAGATCACGCTGGCGCAGCACCGCGAGGCGACCGCGCACGTCGAATGCCGCAAGGACGCGGCGGTCATCGACGAAAGTCCGGCCGCCTACAAGGACATCGAAGCGGTCATGGCGGCGCAGACGGATCTGGTGGAGATCGTGCACACCCTGCGTCAGGTGGTGTGCGTGAAGGGCTGAGCGGCCACGGCCGCGACGTCAGGTGAGGCCGCCCGCGAGGGCGGCCTTTCTTCGTGCCGGCCGTGCCGCGAGCGCCGCGCCCGCGGATGAACCGATGCCACGTGCCGCCGGCCATGGCGGCTCGACCCGCTCAAGACCCAACGCAGTGAGGAGGACGTCCGGATGCGGATGCTCGGCTTGCCGGTGATAGCGCACGCCCTCGCGCGGAACGGCACGCTCTTTGGCCTGACGCTCGCCTGCCTGGCCCCCGCGCGACCGGTGCTGCAGCGCCCGCAGGCGCGGTCGCACGCCTTCTTGCTCGACTGAGCCCGGCACCTTGATTGCGGGTTAAGCCCGCCCGGCGCATGCTCCGATTCCAGTCCGATGCGCCGTGCGGACCCCGCACGCGAGGGAGTCACCGCCATGAACCGCCGTTCCCTGCCCCTGCTGCTTGCCGCCGCCCTGACCGCGATCGCCGCGCCGGTGCTGGCACGCAGCGACGTGACCGACCCCCAGATCCCGAGGTCGCTGCCCGGGGACAGCCCGGTGTCGGTGCAATGGACCGATCCGGATGCATTCTCCGATATCCGCCAGAGCGGCAATCGCTGGGAGGCGCGCCGCGGCAACTGGGTCGTGCAGATCGCCGAGCACATCCGCCGCCGCGCCGAGCGTGAGTTACCTCCGGGCAGCACGCTGGAGGTCACGATCCACGACATCCGCCGCGCCGGCATGTACGAACCCTGGCACGGTCCGCAGCTCGACCATGTGCGCATCGTCAAGGATCACTACCCGCCGCGGATCGATCTGGACTTCGTGCTGCGCGACGCATCGGGCACGATCGTCGCCGAAGGGCCACGCGAGTTGCGCGACATGGGTTTCTTGCAGCGCGCCGGCAGCACCATGAGCAGCGACGCCTTGCGCTACGAAAAGCAACTCGTCGACGACTGGCTGCGACGCGAGCTGCGCCCGGCGCTCGTGCAGCGCTGAGCACAATGGCCGGCCCCCGACCGGCCTGAGCCCAGACAGCAGAAGGCCGCGCATCTGCGCGGCCTTCTGCGTTGCGGTCCTGCGGAGTGCTAGCGCACCACGTTGAGGAAGTGGATGTGACGCTGGTACTGGTCGAGCACGTCGTGGATCAGCTCGTCGCGACGCCAGCCCATCACATCGTAGTCCTGCCCGCCCTCGCGCAGGTGCACCTCGGCGCGGTAGTAGCGATCGGAGTCCTTCTTGCGCCGGCGCGGGTCGTCGAGCATGAAGCTCGGCGGCTCGTACGACACCGGCCGCACCGAGTAGTAGAAGTCCATCTCCTCGCCATGGCCGACCTGCAGCCACACGCGGCCGTCCTCGCCCTCTTCCACCGATACTTCCAGGCCCTGCCTGCGCAGCTCCGTCGCCACGTCCTCGAACGCCGGCTTGACCTGCGCATGCAGGAACGAGAGCACCTCCTTCTGCAGCGGGTGGTGGGCCAATGCGCGCAGTCGCACCTTCCAGTCGCCGCCGCCTGCCGCGACCGGCGCAATGCGCGCGTCGCGGATGCTCGTGCGCTTCACGACCTCCAACCGCATGGCCTTCACCATGCCCCAGCACATCACGATCATGACGATGGTGAATGGCAGCGCGCTTGCGATCGTGCCCGCCTGCAACGCGGACAGGCCACCGGCAATCAGCAGCGCAATGGCGATCACACCGACCAGCAGCGCCCAGAAGATGCGCTGCCAGACCGGAGACTCCTCCTCGCCCTTCGACGACAGCATGTCGATCACCAGCGCGCCGGAGTCGGCCGAAGTCACGAAGAAAATCACGACCAGCAGCGTCGCCACCGCCGAGGTGATCGTCGACAGCGGGTAATCCTCGAGGAACTGGAAGATCGCCACAGAACTGTCGGCGGCGACCGCATCGACCAGGGTCTGGCTGCCCTCGACCATGACCTGGTACAGCGCGGCGTTGCCGTAGATCGTCATCCACAGGAAGGTGAACCCCAGCGGCACGAGCAGGACGCCGACGACGAACTCCCGGATCGTGCGGCCGCGCGAGATACGCGCGATGAACATCCCCACGAAGGGCGACCAGGCGATCCACCAGCCCCAATAGAACAGTGTCCAGCCACCGAGCCAGGTCGGACGCTGGTCGTAGGCATAGAGGTTGAACGTCATTGAGAACACGTTGGAGATGTACATGCCCGTGTTCTGCACGAAGGCCTGCAGCAGATAGACGGTTGGCCCCATCACCAGAACGAACGCGAGCAGTGCGATGGCCAGGATCATGTTGAGCTCAGACAGCCTGCGCACGCCACGATCGAGGCCGCTGAACACCGAGCCCGTCGCGATCAGCGTGATCACGATGATCAGCACCACCTGCACAGTCGTGCTCACATTCACATCGAACAGATAGTTCAGGCCGGAATTGATCTGGATCACACCCAGGCCCAGCGAGGTCGCCAGGCCGAAGATCGTCCCCAGGACCGCGAACGTATCGACGGCATGCCCGATCGGGCCGTGGATGCGCTCGCCGATGATCGGATACAGCGACGAGCGGATCCGCAGCGGCAGACCGTGTCGGTAAGCGAAGTACGCCAGCGACAGCGCGACCACGGCGTAGATCGCCCAGGCGTGCACGCCCCAGTGGAAAAAGGTGATCCGCATCGCCTGACGGGCGGCGGCGACGGTCTGCGCGTCACCAACCGGCGGATCGGCATAGTGCATGATCGGCTCGGCGACGCCGAAGAACATCAGGCCGATGCCCATGCCCGCAGCGAACAGCATCGCGAACCAGGTCGCATAGTTGTAGTCGGGGCGACTATGGTCGGGGCCCAGTCGCAGCTTGCCGAACTGGCTGACCGCGATACCGACGATGAAAACGAGAAAACCGGCAACCGCGAGGATCGTGAACCAACCGGCGTCCTCGGCGACCCAGCTCTTGGCGCGACTGAAAATGGTCTCCGATGCCTCGGGCGCGATGAACGACATCGCCACCAATCCCAGCACGATCAGTGCGGACGGGAAAAAAACGGGACCGAGAATGCGCGAGTGCCAGTATTCCGGCGGTGCGGCCGGATCGGTCTCCGGGCGCACGGTGGGATCGTTCATATTGAGTCCTCATAGCTGGACGCGACGGCGGAACGTGACAGGACTGCGCCACGGACCGTAGCGGCCGGGTGAAAGCGCCGGGTGGACCCGGCGGTACGACGGATCGGCCCGGACCAAGCGTCCGGGCCAGATGTCAGAAGTAGAAGCCGACGTTGATGTTGAGCCGGGAATGCCAGCCGTCGTTGGCCGGGTCGCGCACGCCGATGCCCGGGCCGCCAGCGAACCACATGTTCTTGCCGGCGATCCAGTCGACGTAGGTCAGCATTACGCCCTTGCCGAAGCTGCAGCCGGTGACGTTCTGGATCGAGTCGCGCAGGCCCGGATCGCCGCCCACCGGCAGCGTCGCGCTGGCATTGTTGTAGCAGGTGATGCTGTCGAACCAGCCCGAACGCTGCACGTCCCAGGCGACATTGAACGTCGGCACGTCGGCCTGTGCGGCGATCTCGAACGGGAACATGAAGGCCGACATCGCGATCCGCGACTCGGGGTTGTCGTAGCGGTAACGCGCCCACTGCGCCTGCAGCGTCAACGGACCGCGGCGCCACTGTCCGTGCAGCGCCGCACCGGTGTGATCGTGCTTGCGGCCGTCGACGCGATTCTCGATGCGGCCGGCGAATGCTGACGCGCCATAGGCCGTCTCCCAGCCGCCGCTCGTGCCGCTGCGCTCGTAGCGCACGATCGCGCGCTCGCGCTCGCGATAAGGCAGGTCCTCGGTCGTCGCGACATCGAAGGAATAGCGGTCGAAATTGGCGCCGGTGCCGTACTCGTCGCCCGAGAACACACCCGCATGCCACTGGTGCGCGCCGTGCTGGCGCTGCCAGACCACACCCAGGTCGTAATCGTCCTCGATGCCCAGGTAATACCCGGAGCCGAACCAGAAACTGTGCGAGGCGGTCGGCAGCAGGCCGAACGGGACCTGCTGGACACCGGCGCGAATATCGGACACCGGTCCGCCATCGTGACCATCTTCCAGGCGCCAGCCCGCATAGGCGTGATGCACGGCATCGAAACCGTCGTACCAGCGGTGTTGCAGGGAGAAGAACGCCGGGCCGGCATGGCCCTTGGCGTCGACCCGGACCAGTTCGGTCTGCAGGCCGCTGGTCGGCCCGTAATCGAGCCATCCGTAGTTGAAGCGGACCGCGCCGCCAAGATCGAGACTGCGCCCCTGGTCGGCCCCGTCATCGGCCGACACCGCAGGTACCGCACCTGCCAGGACACCACATAACAACCATCTGGAACCACGCATCATCACAACGGGTCTGCCCTCCTCGAATCACTCGTTTAATCGACACGAATCGGCCATTTTAGCGATTCGCGGGCGCGACCCCAAATCCTGCATGTCGCGACTGCGCACAAATGCCGGGAAAAACGAGGGGTTTCGCCGCACGAAACGATATGCAACGCGTGCGCGTTGCGATCGATTCCGCTGCTGGAAAGTGCAGACCGCACAGGCGCGCGGCCGCATCCGGGCGCTATCATGAACAACCGGCAATGACGCCGATGTGCAGGCCTGCCATGACCGTCTACGTCGACGATGCGGTGCACCTGTGGCGCGGCGAACGCTGGGCGCACCTGCTGGCGGACACACTCGACGAGCTGCACGCCTTCGCCGCGCAGCTCGGCATCCCGCGCCGCGCGTTCCAGAACCGCACCAGCGGCGCCCATTACGACGTCACCGCCGCGTTGCGCGATCGCGCGATCGCGTTGGGGGCAACGCCGATCTCCCGTCACCACGACCGCGCATTGGTGCGCGCGGTCATCGACAACGCGCGGCGCCAGGGACGCGGCCTGGCGCCCTGAGCGCGGCACCGCAGATGAAGCCGGCGTTCGCCGGCGGTATCCTTTGGCCCTTTCCGATCGCGATTTTCGACCGCCATGACCGATACACCGCCCGACCGCCTGTCCAACGACCCGCGCAGCCCGCACTACGATGCGGACGCGATGAACCGCGGTATCGGCATCCGGTTCAACGGCAACGAGCGCCGCGACGTCGAGGAATACTGCGTCAGCGAAGGCTGGATCCGGGTCGCCGCCGGCCGTGCGCTTGACCGCCGCGGCCAGCCGCTGACGGTCAAGCTCAAGGGCACGGTCGAGCCCTACTTCCACCTCGACGCCTGACCCGACTGGGCACCGCACCGGCGGATCAACTGCCGGCGCGGACCTCGGCCACGATGCGGTCGGCGATCGCCTGCACCTGCTTGGGGGTCATCGGCGCGAAGACACCCTGCCAGGCGCTCGACGTCGTGTCGTAGCTGCGCGTGGCAACGACCCGGCCCCCGGGTTGCTTGACGAACTGCGCGCTGGCCTTGATGTGCGCGTTGCCGGTCATCACGCCCAGGCCGATGCGGGCGCCGGTCGACACATAGCGGTAGCTGTCCACACGCAGTACCACCACGACCCCAGGCGGATCGAGCGTGGCCGGCTGGCTGTCGCGCACGCTGCCCTGCATCCCGGCGGCCGACGTCGCGTTGCGGATCGCCTCGTCCCACAGCGCGCGGAACCGCGACCAGTCGTCCGACGCGCGCGCGGTATCGCTGCCCTCGACCACCAGCACGACCTGGCGCACGTCGCCCCCGAACACGACCGGTTCCTCTGGCACGCCGGCCGGCCGCTGCACCGTGGCCGCACAAGCCGACAGCAGGGCGAGCAGCGCAGTGGCCGCGACAAGACGCAGCGCACGCGGGCGGCGAGCGGCCGCGGATGGGATTTGGGGACAAACGGTCAGCATGGCGATTCCTCCGATGGCGGGCATCGCGGCCGGACCCTCCCCCTGCGCGGCGTCCTGGCGCGCGCGGGCAGCGTAGCGCGATCGCATGCGCAGCGCGTGAACTGGCGCCCGCCTCACAACATGCCGTCGCGCTTGATCGCCAGATACCGTTCGACGAGCGCGGACGGCAGCTGCTCGCCGGTGACGTCGAGCACGGTCACGCGGTGGTTGCGCAGCGCATCGTGCGCGGCCTTGCGCTGGGCCAGATAGCGCGCGGTGGCACCAGCGCGCACGGCGTCGTCGTGATCGCGCACCTGCGCATCGAGTACCTCGTCGAGCGCGCGCTCGCGCAGCGAGGCGACGACGACCAAATGCCGCTTCTGCAGCATGCGCACTGCAGCCAGCACGTCCTCGATGTCCTCGTCGCGCAGGTTGGTCACCAGCATCAGCAGGCCGCGCCGGCGCTGGCGCAGCGACAGTTCGGTCGCCGCGGCGAGGTAGTCGGTCGCCACCGCCTGCGGTTGCAGGTCGTAGCTCACGCGCAGCAGCGTATCGACCGCGCCCATGCCGCGCTGCGGCGCCATCCAGCGCGCATCGCCGCCGGTCGCCAGCAATCCGACTGCATCGCCCTGGCGCAACGCGAGATAGGACACCACGAGCGCCGCATCGAGGGCATGGTCGAAGTGCGACAGCGCCCCATCCTGGGCGAGCATCCGCCGCCCGGTGTCGAGCACGACGATCAACTGCTGGTTCTTCTCGTCCTGGTACTCGCGCGAGATCAGCTTGCGCGCGCGCGAACTGGCCTTCCAGTCGATCTGGCGCAGGCTGTCGCCGACGCGGTACTCGCGCATCTGGTGGAAATCGGTGCCCTCGCCGCGCCGCCGCTTGATGTGGGCGCCGACCAGCCGTGAGGCCTGGTCGGCGCTGAGCAGCGCGAGCCGGGTCAGCGGTGCGAAATTCGGGAACACCCGCACGCGTTGCCGCGCGCCGGCGCTGCGCCGCTGCCGCCACAGCGCCAGCGGCGAGCGCAGGCGCAGCTGTACACCGTCGAATGCGGCCTCGCCGCGCCGGGTCGGACGCAGCCGGTATTCGACCCGGGCGACCGTGCCCGGCGCGAGCCGCAGCCGCCGTGGCAGGCCTGTCGCCTCCCAGTCCGGCGGATGCAGGTCGTGCACGTCCAGGTGCTGCGCGCGCGCGCCGCCCTCGATCTCCAGCACCGCCGGGCGGGCGACGCCGATCGGCCAGGCCTCGGGCACCGTGCGCACGACATCGGGCGTGGGCCGGCGCGCCAGCATCGCCAGGTCGCCGATCGACAGCGCCAACGCCAGCGCACCGATCGCCTGCCACGGCAGCACCGCCGGCGGCCAGAGCGAGGCCGCCACCCCGGCCAGCCCCCAGACCACCAGCAGCCCGATCAGGACCGGCGTCGGCCTCATGGCCGCACTCCGCGTGGGCGAACGCCGGACGTCATCGGCGCGGCGCGTCGACCTTGGCCAGCACCGCCTGCAGGACCTGGTCGGCATCCTGGCCTTCGATCTGCAGCTCCGGCGCAAGCGCGATGCGGTGGCGCAGCGCGGGCGTGGCGATCTCGCGGATGTCGTCGGGCGTGACGAAATCGCGCCCGGCCAATACCGCCTGCGCGCGCCCGGCGCGGATCAGCGCCAGGCTGCCGCGGGGACCGGCGCCCAGCGCGATGCCCGGCCAGCGTCGGGTCGCGCCGGCGATGCGCACCGCGTAATCGACGACCGCGGCATCGACGACGGTCGCCGCCGTGCCCTGCTGCAGCGCGACGATTTCGCCTGGTGCCAGTACCGTCGCCAGTTGCGAAAGGTCGAAATCGGCGGCGACCTTGCCGCCGCTGATCGCGGTCACCATCGCGACCTCGTCCTCGTGCTCGGGGTAGTCGATCAGCACCTTGAGCAGGAACCGGTCGAGCTGTGCCTCGGGCAGCGGATAAGTGCCCTCCTGCTCCACCGGGTTCTGCGTAGCGAGGGTCATGAACGGCGGCGGCAGCTCGAAACTGTGGCCCTCGATCGTGACCTGCTGCTCCTGCATCGCCTCCAGCAGCGCGGACTGGGTCTTGGCCGGCGCACGGTTGATCTCGTCGGCCAACAGCAGGTTGGTGAAGATCGGGCCGCGGCGCACCACGAAGGTCTCGCTCTTGGTGTCCCAGACCGCATGGCCGCTGACATCGCTGGGCATCAGGTCGGGGGTGAACTGCACGCGCGCGAAGTTGCAGCCCAGCGCGGCGGCCAATGCACGCACGAGCAAGGTTTTGCCCAGGCCGGGCACACCTTCGAGCAGCACGTGGCCGCCGGCGAGCAGGGCGACCAGGATCTGGTCGAGCACCTCCGGCTGGCCGATGAAGGCCTTGGCGACCTCGTCGCGGACGGCAGCGGCGCGTTCGGCGAGGGCATCGCCGGTGATCGGCGCGGGCGGGGACACGGGCAGTTCGCTCATGGTCGGGGTCTCGTGAGGTTCGATCGCATCTGGATCAGGCGGGCGATGCGCTGGCGCAGCGCCTTGGCATCGTCGGGACGGGGCGCGAGCAGGGCCTGGCGGACCTCGCGCGGGGACAGGCCGGTACGCGCGGCGATCGCCTCGTCGCGGGCCTCGCCCTCGAGCGAGGCAGCGAGCGGATCGCGTCGTCGCAGGCGCGCCAGGAACGCCTCGCGAACCGCCTCGTAGAGCAGCGGCGCACGGCCGTAGCGCACCAGGTGCTCGCCGCTGGCGCGCACGTGCTCGAGCAGCGCACGACGCGCCGCAGGCGGCGATGGCCGCAAGGGCCCCAGCCGCTGGGTGCGCATCCACAGCCAGGCCGCCAGCGCCAGCAACAGCGGGCCCCAGGCCATCCAGCCACGCGTCAGCAGCAGGTACCACAGCGGCGGCACGCTGGCCGCGTAGATCAGGTGCACGGCCCCTTCGCCCCAGTTCGGCACCAGCACCTGGCGCGCGAGCATCCAGTGCGGGCCCTCGCGCAACGCGCCATTGGCGAGAAAATCCATGTCGGCAAGCACATCCACCCACCCCTCGCCGACGGCGAAGCGGGCATAGGCGAGATGGCCGTCCGGGTCGCCCCAGGCCAGCCACGGCTCGGCCGCGTCGAGCTCGAAGCGGCGCCCCCCGCAGAACTCGGTATGTGGCGGCTGGCCTTCGATCCGCAGGTGCTCGCAGACCCCGGGGCCGTCGATCAGCCGTACGCCCAACGCGCCGAGCAAGGTCCGCGGCCGGGTCGCGCCGTCGCGCAGCCGCGGTGGCGGCGTGCGCACCACCAGGTGACCGCCACCGTCGACCCAGCCGACCACGGTCTCGATCTCCGCTGGGGTCATCGCCCCCGGATCGCCGTAGACCAGCAACGTGTCACGCGGCCCCAGCGCGATCGTGTCCAGGCGCAGGCGCTGGCGCGACTGCGCCGGCACCCCGGCCTCGTGCAGCGCCTGGCGCAACGCGTACAGCGGGTTGTAGGCCGCCTCGCCGCGCGGCGGCAGCGTCCGCTCCTCGTCCACGCGCTCGTGGGTGTGCAGAAACCACGCCACGCCCAGCGCCAGCGCGAGCGCCGCCAGCAACCCCAGACCGATGCGCGCCGGCCAGCCCATCAGCACGCCCACCCGAAGCGCGGCGCCAACTCGGCGACCAGCGCCTCGAAGCCGGCGTCGTCGGGCAGCCGCCCGCCGTACGCGGCGCGCTGCCAGACCCGCACCATGCCGGCGAACGCATCACGGTCGCCAACGTCGGGCAGCCGGCGCGACGCCCGCAGGCACTGCGCCTCGGTCGCGCCCGGCACCAGGGTCACGCCGGCCCGTTCGGCCATCGCCTCGACGCTGCCCCGGTAGAGCAGCGCGAGCGCGCGCCGCCGCTGGCCCGCGCGCCACAACGTCCGTGCGGTCGTCACCAGATCGTCGGGCAAGGCTTCGGGCAGCGGCGGCGCCGCATCGACGACGATCTCGCTGGCCTCGTCCGGCGCGGCGAGCCCGTCGCGCATCCACGGCCACCAGCGGCGTGCGGTCAGTGCCAAGGCCAGCACGATCAGGCCGAACACGATCCACAGCCCGTACTCGGCGATCAGCGCGATCGCCTGCGCAATCGCCGCGAATGCGCCGGGGTCGAGCGCGCTGCGGTCGCGCGCCGCCTCGTCGCGCGCCTTGGGCTTCCAGCGACGCTCGATCCGCCGGTGGTCGAGCAAGGGATCGGCATAGGCGCGCTCGAGCGCTTCGCCGAAGTCCCCCTCCGGCGCGAGCTGGTCGTCGAACACGTCCTGCAACGAGACCGCCGCCGCGTCCGTTTTGCGGTCCCGGTCCTCGGGCGTCCAGGTCTTGGTCGGCGCCAGCGGGTCGTCGGCCGGAGCCTGTTGCGCCTGCGACGGCCCGGCGGCCAGCAGCAGGCCCGCCAACAGCGCGACCGCGAAGGTCGAGGCCGCCGGCACGATCCGCGCGCGCAGCCGCCGGAACGCGATCTCCAGGTCCCAGGCCTCGAGCTGCGTACGCCGGTTGAGGTACAGCCCGAACCCGGCGCCCACCTGGAATGGCGCAACCAGACCGATCGCCAGCCACAGCGCCAGGTTGCCCAGCACCTGCGCCCAGCGCGGGGGGTGCTGGGTGATCAGCGCCCACATCGCGCGCGCCGACTCCGACAGCAGCTCGGCCGGCACGAACAGCAGCACCAGCGAGACCAGCGACAACACCAGCACGCCGACGAACATCAGGCCGACGAGGGCCAGCAACAGCGCATGCCCACCGACGCCGTCGACCAACAGCCGCCGGCGCTGCGCCAGCGCCGGCCCGGTCAGGCCTTCCAGCAACGCGACCGGCAGCGCCACCGCCCGCCACGGACTGAACCGACGCCAGGTCAGGACGCCGAGCATCGGGCGCCAGCCCCAGCGCAGCTGCGCGGCGAGCGTCTGCTGCATCCGCGGCGCGGCGCCGAACACCGCGCGCGAGAGCACGAACAACGGGATCCGGTCGAGCAGCGGCGCCAGCCACCACAGCGCCAGCGCCGCCAGCCACAGCCGATCGAGGGCCCAGGCCGCGGCATTGACCGCGAGAAACAGCGGCAGCGCGCACGCCAGCCACGGCCCCCAGATCGCGGCCGCGTGCCGACGCACCAGCGCATTGCCCAGTTCCATCGCTTCCCAGGCGGTGCGAGGCCGCAACTCGACCTGGACGGACTCAACGTGCATCCACGCCCCCGCGCCCACCGCGCCACAGCCACAGCAGCACCAGCAGCCACAGCCCGCCACCGACCCCGAACCGCACCGGGTCGGGAATCGTCCCGGTCGACGACCAGAACGCCTCGACGAACGCGGCGAACACCAGCATCACCAGGATGCCGATGCACAGCTTCCCGCCATCGCGCCCGGCCTGCACCAGCGCGTCGACGCGCCGCAGCTGTCCAGGCGCGACGAGCGCCAGGCCAAGCCGCAGGCCACCGGCACCGGCGATCACGATCGCGGTGAGCTCGGGCGCCGAATGGCCGACCACGAAGCGCCAGAACGGGCCGCCATGCCCGATCGCCTGCAAGTGGCCGGCCACGACGCCGAAGAACACGCCGTTGAACAGCAGCACGAAGATCGTGCCCACGCCCGCCAGCAGCCCGCTGGCGAAGGTGCGGAACCCGATGCTGACGTTGTTCCAGATGTAGTAACCGAACATCTGCACGTCGGTCTGCCCCGAGCGCTGGAAGGCCATGTCCGCCCCCGCCGGGTCGTACATCGATTCCATCTGCGCCAGTTGCCCGGGCGAAAGCACCGTATAGGCCAGCTCCGGCCACTGCAGCACCAGCCCGAACAGCAGCCCCATCGGCAAGGCGAACAGCGCCAACGACGCCCACAGGCAGCCACGCTGGGCGCGCACCAGGCGCGGGAACTCGGCCAGCAGGAACAGCAGCGCGCGCCGCCACGGCGGCGGCGGCGGTCGGTACATCACCGCATGGCCGCGCTGCATCAGCGCCTGGAGCCGGGCGGTGAGCTGCGGGCTGTAGCCGCGCCGGCGCGCAAGCGCCTGTTGCTGGCACAGCCGGCGGTAGCGCGAGGGGATCTCCTCATCGCTCAGGCCGTCCCAGCCGCTGCGGTGGCGACGCGCGCGCCAGGGGCTGGCCGCGCGGGCATCGAGCCAGCGCTCGAAGGCGTCCCACTCGGCCGCATGCCGGGCCACGAAGCTGTCCTGCCTCATGCGCGGCGCCCCAGCAGCCAATTCGCGATGCCCAGCAGGCGCAGCACGCCCACCTCGCCGCGCGCACCGGTCACCGGCACGACCAGGTCGGCCAACTCCTGCTGGCGCCCGGGCGTGAGCGCGCGCGCGCGCTCGGCGAACGCGATCACCGCGATCTGCTCGTGCGCCTGCAGCGGCACGGCCGGGGCCTGCGGCTGCAGTTCCAGCGCAGTCGGCAGGGTGCGCTCGCGCGGCGCATGGATCACCAGCGTGCCGGCCACCATGTCGCCCAGCCGTCGGCTCCAGGGATCGGCCAGACAGGCCACCAGCCCGGCGCCGTAGCCCATCGGCAGCATGTCGACGGTGCGCATCAGATTGCGCACGAAGCTGGCCATCCAGCCGATCGGCGCGCCGTCGGCCGAGACCACGCGCAGCGACAACGCGCGCTTGCCAGGCGTCCGGCCGCCGGCGAGGGCCTCGAACAGCACCGGGTAGCCCCAGAAGATCATGAACAGCGTCACCATGTAGACGCCGGAGCCGACCCGGCCCAGCAGCCCGAGCACGATCGCTGCGGCCAGCAGCAGGACGCCGCGGATGCCCAGATCGATCAGCCAGGCGACTGCACGCGGCACCGGGCCGGCGGCCGGCAGTTGCAGCGCCACCCCTTCGGGGGTGTGCACCTCGCGCACGGTGTCGAGCAGGGCCACGGGCGCCTGCGCGCGCGCTGCTGCCGCTGCCTCCGTGCGCCCCTGCTCCGTGCCGGCCATGCCGCGTACGTCGTCCCGCTCAGGCCGCCATCGCGGCCAGATACTCGTCCTTGAGGCGGACGTAGTGCGCCGCGCTGTAGCGCAGCCCTTCGATCTGCGCCTCGGTCAGCCGACGCACGCAGCGCGCCGGGTTGCCGACCCACAGCTCGCCCTCGCCGATCTCCCGCCCCGGCGGCACCACCGCGCCGGCGCCGATCATCGCGTGGCGGCCGACGACGACGCCGTCGAGCACGATCGCCCCCATGCCCACCAGGACCGCATCGCCGATCGTGCAGGCATGCAGGATCGCCTTGTGGCCGACGGTGACGTCGCTGCCGACGATCGTCGCAAAGCCGCCGAGCTTGGCATGCGGGCCGGCGTGGCTGACGTGGATCACCGTGCCGTCCTGCACGCTGGTACGCGCGCCGATGCGCACATGGTTGACGTCGCCGCGGATCACCGTGCCGGGCCAGACCGAGACGTCGTCGCCCAGGTGCACGTCGCCGATCACGGTCGCGGCCGGGTCGACATAGACGCGGGCGCCGAGCTGCGGCGCGATGGTGCGATAAGGGCGCAGGTTCATCGCGCGAGTATGCCTGCCCGGCCGCGGCTTTGCCCCATCGCGCCAGAGCCCCGACGCGGCGATACGCTCATCGCGACCCGATCCCGGGGCCGCGCGCGCGAGGGCTCAGCGCGCCGGCGGCAGCCGGTACCAGCCGCGATCGTAGGCGAGCGAGCCCCATAGCGCCTGCGCTTTCGCCTCGCGGGCCAGCGTCGGCGACAGCGCGGCCGGACGCAGCACGCCCGCACCGGGCTTGTAGTGGTACTGGCTCGGCGGCTTGTCCGGCTGGAACACGACCACATCCTCGCCCTGCAGCCAGGCGAAGTTGCGGTCGTACTGCATCAGCGCCCGTCCAGGCAGGGTCATGTCGGGATCGGAAAGGTCGCGGCCGGTCATCGGTGTGGCATCGCCGATCCCGATCAGCGACAGCAGCGTCGGCCCCAGGTCGATCTGGCTGGCGATGCGGTCGTCGCGGCGCGGCGCGATGCCTTGGCCCAGGATCAGGCCGGGGATGTGGAAGTTGTCGATCGGCACCAGGTCGCGCCCGAATACGCGCGAGTCGTGGTCGGCCACCACCAGGAACACCGTGTCCTGCCAGTAGTCGCTCGCCATTGCCCGCGCGAAGAAGCCGCCCAGTGCATGGTCGGCATACTTGGCCGCGTTGTCGCGGGAGTGCACCGGTTGGGAGTACGGCGTGATGCGTCCTTCCGGAAACTCGAAGGGGTCGTGATTGCTCGAGGTGAACACCAAGCCGAAGAATGGCGAGCCCTGGGCATGCAGACGGGCGAACTCGCTGTCGGCGCGCGCGAACAGGTCTTCGTCGGAGACGCCCCAGGCGCCGACGAAGGTCGGCGCGCGGTAGTCGCGCTGCTCGATCACCCGACCGAAGCCATTGCCCAGGAAGAACCCGCGCATGTTGTCGAAGTGGCTCTCGCCGCCGTAGTAGAACGTGGTGTCGTAGCCGTGCCGGCGCAGCACATCGGCCAGGGTGAAGAAGCCATGCTGGCTGCGTTGACGCTTGACCACGGCCTGCGCCGGGGTTGGCGGGAACCCGGCGACAACCGCCTCGATGCCGCGCACTGAGCGGGTACCGGTGGCGTAGAGTCGGGTGAAGGCCCAGCCCTGCCCGCTGAGCCGGTCGTAGTGGGGCGACAGAGGACGCCCGCCCAGGCTGCCGATGAACTGCGCGCCGAGGCTCTCCTCGAGCACGATGACGAGGTTCTTCGGGCGGCCCTGCCAGCTGGGCGTGCGCGCGGCGAGCGTGGGAATCGCCGGATCGGTGAACGCGTCCGCCGGCAGGCCGGTGCCGCGGCGCACGGCTGCGAGCACCTCCGCATCGGGCAGGTCGCCATACAGCGCCTGTGCGCTGTCCTCGTGGCGCAGCCACCCGCGCACGGCGTCGCCCAGCGAGTAGAACGAGTTCAGAGGCAATGTGTTGACCGTGGGATCGCTGCTGAAGGCCAGCATCGACGGATTCATCGGCCGATGGCCCAGCGTCGAGCGCACCCCCAAAGCCGCGAGCACGAGCACCAGCAGCGCCAGCAGCGCACGTGCCGGCAGACCGGCCGACGGCACTTCGTCCCGCAGCCACCAACGGCGCGCGAGGCGGGTACTGCCCCAGGCCGCCAGGCCGGTCAGCACCAGCACCCCGATGGATTCCATCAGGCGGCCGCCGACCAGCATCGACAATACTTCGCGCGGATACACCAGGTACTCGACGAACAATCGGTTGGGACGCAGCCCGTACTCCTGCATGAAGCCCGGTGTCGCCAACTCCAGACCGGCCAGCAGCGTGGCCCCTGCGGCCAGCCAAGCGATCGCCGCCCAGCGCAGCGCGCGCCAGGCAAGGACGCGCGCGGGCAGCAGCACCAGCAGCGCGGCGAGCGGGCCGAACAGCAGGCAGATGCTGGCGATGTCCACGCGCACGCCCTGCAGCAGCACGGGCCCCCAACCGTCGACATCGGAGACCCTGGCGTGGTGCCAGCCCGCCAGGCCGAGGCGCGATACGCTCAACACCAGCATGCCGAGCGCGCAGATCCCCAGCACGGGGCGGAGCCGGGTCAGCGTCCCGCGCAGCCTTGTCATAACGACTCCATCCGCCAAAGGGAGAGGCGGTCGATCTAGGATCGCCACCTACTTGTCGGAAGCGCATGGGAAAGATGTCGGAAATCTGTCGTAACCCGTCAGCCGCCGGTCGTATCATCGGACGCGGATGCCGGACTCGCTGCCGTAGGAATAACCGATGCGACTGCTCGTGGTCGAGGACAACCGCAACCTCGTCGGCAATCTGTTCGAGTATTTCGAGCCGCGCGGCCATGAGATGGACGCCGCGCCGGACGGCATCGTCGGCCTGCATCTGGCGGTGACCCAGCGCTACGACGCGATCATCCTGGACTGGATGCTGCCGCGACTGGATGGCTGCACGCTGCTGCAGCGGCTGCGCGAGCATGCGATCGACACGCCGGTGATCATGCTCACCGCGCGCGACGACCTGCACGACAAGCTCGTCGGCTTTCGCGCTGGCGCCGACGACTACCTGACCAAGCCCTTCGCGCTGCCCGAGCTCGAGGTCCGGCTCGATGCCGTGCTCGCGCGCGCAGGCGGCCGGCGCAGTCCGCGTGCGCTGCAGATCCACGACCTGCGCCTGGACCTGGATACCCTGGAGGCCACACGTGCCGGCCAGGTCCTGCACCTGTACCCGGCCGGGCGCAAACTGCTCGAGATGCTGATGCAGGCCAGCCCCGCGGCGGTCGAGCGCCGGCTCCTGGAGCACGCGCTGTGGGGGGACGCACCGCCCGATGGCGACATGCTCCGTTCGCACGTCTACGACCTGCGCCGCAGCGTCGACGGCCCATTCGCAGTCAAGCTGATCCGCACGCTCCCGCGCTACGGCTACCGGCTCGTCGCACCGAGTGATGCGTGCGTGCCCGGATGAGCCGGACCCGCAGCCTGCGCACCCGCATCCTCTACTGGCTGGCGGCCTATGCGCTGCTGCTGGCCGCCGCCGTGTCGCTGCACGGCCTGCTGGTCAACGAGTACGCCGAGAGCCTGCTCTGGGATTCGATGCTGCGCACCGAGTTCACCCAGCACCTGAAGCGACGCAGCAGCGACCCGGACTATCGGTGGAGCGACTCCGACAGCCTGCGGCTGTACGTGGACGAGGCCGACGCGCTGCCAGAAACACGTGGGCTGCCCGATGGGATCCACGAGATCAAGTTCGCGGACGGCGCCGAAATGCTGGCACTGGTGGAGCATGTCGATGGCGTGCGCCATGTGCTGACGCTGGACATCACCGAGATGGAACGCGAAGAGGACCGGCTGACGTTGTTGATCCTCGGCTCATCGGTGCTCATGGTGTTGGTGATGGGCGCAGTGACGGCCGTCGGACTGGGACGCGCTCTGCGCCCGCTGACGACGCTGGCGCGCGACATCGCCGAACTATCGCCCGACCGCGCCGGACAACGCGTCGTGCCCGGGCCGCAGGCCAGCTCGGAACTGGAGGTCATCGCCGCCGCGCTCAACGACTACCTGCAGCGCAACGAGCGCTTCGTCGAGCGCGAGCGGGCGTTCATCCGTACCGCCAGCCACGAGTTGCGCACGCCGGTGGCGGTGATGTCGGGGGCCGCCGAACTGGCACTCGATGTCCCCGACGTGCCCGCCACGACTGCGCACCAACTGCGGCGCATCCGGCACACGGCCCACGACATGGACCGCCTGATCGCACTGCTGCTGGCCTTGGCGAAGGATCCGGCGCGCCTGCTGCAGGCCGGGCAACCGATCGAGCTGTCGGCCTTGCTGCCGGCGATCGTCGACGACCACCGCCACCTCACCCGCGACAAGGCCCTGGAGATCGTCGTGCACGTGCCGCAACCGTGCACGATCCTCGCCCCGCCCGGCGTGGTTCGCGCGACGGTAGGCAACCTGCTGCGCAACGCGATCGAACACAGCGACGACGGCCGCATCGAAATCGTCCTGCATGCCGATGCGACCGTCGTCATCCGCGACCCGGGCCACGGCATGTCGCCCGAGCAGATCAGCACGATCTACTCGCGCATGGCGCGCAGCGCGGCCCCCGTGGGCGACGGCATCGGCCTGGAACTGATCGCCCGGGTCTGCGAACACCTGGGCTGGGCGCTGGAGATCGACTCGGCGCCGGGCGGTGGCACCACCGCAACGCTGCGCATGCACGCGTCCGACAGCGCGCGTTGAGCGGCATTCGGACGGTCCGCTGAACCGCACGGTGCGAACCAGCGGTGGGCGATGCACGGCGCCACGGCACGGCCTGATGCGGCAGTGCCACGCCCCTACGCGTGTCCTAGCTGTTCAGACCCGCCAGTAGCACACGCATCCGGCGCCCGACGCCTCCGCTGACGGACGCGTGCAGCGCCGCCGGAAAGTCCGCGGGCAGTGCGCGTTCGAGCGACGCCAGCGCAGCATCCACTCGGGCGGCGATGTCTTCGATCGCATGGCGCACCAGCGAGGGCGCCAGTCCCGCCGCGTCGCCCGTCTGGAAGAAGTGCCGGGTTTGGATCTCGTCGATGCGGTAATGATTGTGGTGGCCGACCGACATGGCGAGCTTCATCTGCTTGCGTTCGATCTGCCTCGCATCGAGGCTGAGCTGCGCCGTGAGCACGTCGTACATCGGGGTCAACGCATAGCCGCCGCCCGGGTGCAGGAAGATGCTGAAGTTCTTGGCGTGGCTGTCGGTTGCACCCATCAGCCAGAAGATCAATTGCGCCTGGAGCAATGTGCGGTGATCGTCGGCGGGCGCGTCGGCGCCCTTCAATAGGTCCGCGATTGCCACGAAGCCAGGACCGCCGTGACTCTGATACTTGCGCGCCGGCGGAACGGACAACGCCTGGCAACAATCCTCCTGCGGCAGACGAACCAGGCGGCCTTGGCTCCAGACGCGGTCGAAACGCTGGACGACCAATGCCTTGGTCTGACCGAACGTCACGATCTCCGCATGGGCGACCGGCAAACCGAGGTGGCCGAGCAAGCGGAGGCAGTAGAACTCGTTCTCGACGCTGTTGGACAGATCGATGCCATTGGGCAATTGGCCGATCTGCGGCTTGATCAGATGCGTGGTCGGCGTGGTGCCATGCGGCTTCAGCCATTGTCCGTCCAACTGCAGCAGCGCGGTCTTCTCCTGCGCGCCGGCAACCGAGATCCGGAAGTCGTCATCCCGGCGCAGCCCCAACGGGGCCTGCGCCAGCGATTTGAGCAGTTGTTCGATGGCCGCCTCGTCGACCGCTTCGCCCGAAAGCCGCGACGTATCGATCGGCGCCGCATCACCGGCGATGAACTGCAGGGCGCCGATGCAGTCCCGGCCGATCTCGGCCAGCAGGCTGTAGGCATCGATGCCGGCAGCACCGACCTTCTCGGCCACGCGCTTTCGTAGCTCGTCCGAGTCCGGCAACAGGTTCTCGAACACCGCGACGACCGGCTCACCCCGCCAGGGGTCCTCGCGCAAAGGTAGCGACAGCGAGACCGGGAAGGCCTTGCTGCCGCGGTCCAGCCACGCGCGGTCGTAACGGAACTCGATCGCGCCGCTGGGCTCTTTTTGCAGATGTCCGACCAGCCGGTCGTTCTGGTAGACGCGTAGCGGCGGATGTCGGCGTGCCCGGGCCATGCTCAGACCAGGTCCAGGGGGTTGGCCCCACGGCTGCGGGCGGCGATCCGCAGTTCCAGATCGAGTGCCGCCAGCACGGCGAGCACCGTGTCGAGCCGGGTCGCCGGATTGCCGGTCTCGATCAACGAGATCGTCTCCTGTCGCAGGCCGACGCGCTCACCCAGCGCGCGCTGGCTCATGGCAAGGCGCTTGCGGTGACGGCGGATGGTGGCGCCGATCTGCTTGGGGGTACGGGCCAAGTCGTGCATCGCGGTCTCCTTGGCTCAAGACTATGCGCCAATCGCGATAAATTGGCAATATCGGAATCAGCGCATATTTAGAAATTATTAGCCAATCCCGATAATTATGCTTTATGGTGCTTGGCGCATAGGATGTCGCGCTCGCGTTGTCGCACCAGGCCCCCGGCCTCTCCAAGACATCAACAAGTGACCCACTGAATGAAGATCGCCAGCTGGAACGTCAATTCGCTCAATGTCCGCCTGCCGCACCTCGAGCAGTGGCTGCGCGAGGCGCAGCCGGACATCGTCGGGTTGCAGGAAACCAAGCTCGAGGACGCGAAGTTCCCCGACTCGGCGCTTGCCGCGCTCGGCTACCGCAGCGTGTTTTCCGGCCAGAAGACCTACAACGGCGTCGCGCTGCTGGCGCGCGAGCGCGCGATCGTCGACGTCCAGATCGGCATCCCTGGCTTCGAGGACGACCAGAAGCGTGCGATCGCGGCGACGATCGACGGCGTGCGCGTGATCGACCTCTATGTCGTCAACGGCCAGGACGTGGGCACCGAAAAGTACGCCTACAAGCTGCGCTGGCTCGAGGCGGTGCACGACTGGGTCGCACGCGAACTGACAGCCCATCCGCAGCTGGTGGTGCTGGGCGACTTCAACATCGCGCCCGATGCGCGCGACGTGCACGACCCCGAGGTCTGGAACGACAGCCACATCCTCACCTCGAGCGCCGAGCGCGATGCCCTGCGCCGGCTGCAGGCACTGGGCCTGCACGACGCGTTCCGGCTGCACCACGCGCAGGGCGGGATGTTCAGCTGGTGGGACTACCGCCAGGCCGCGTTCCGCCGCGACCTCGGCCTGCGCATCGACCTGACCCTGGTCTCCGACGCCCTGCGCGACCGCGCGCTGGCCTCCGGGATCGACCGCGAGCCGCGCACCTGGGACCGGCCCAGCGATCACGCACCGGCCTGGGTCGAGCTGCGGCTGGATCCGTAGCCGCGCGAAGACGCAGACAACACGCGCCGCACCGACCCGGCTCCAAAACCGGGGTCAGAGTGCAATTTCGCCTCGCAGAATTGCACTCTGACCCCGGTTTTAAAAATTGACTCTGACCCTGGTTGTGGGGTCAGCGGCGGAACAGGTTGACGATCGCCAGCAAAATCACCGCGCCGAGGAAGGCGGTGACCAGGAAGCCGAGCCAGCCGCCGCCGACGTTCAGCCCGATCCTGGGCAACAGCCAGCCGCCGATGAAGCCGCCGACGATGCCGACGACCACATTGAGCACGATGCCCTGACCGCGGCTGCGCGTCAGCAGGCTCGCCAGCCAGCCGGCGATGCCGCCGACGAACAGATAGAACACCCAGGACCAGAACGACGTCGGTTCCATGCCAGCCAACCTCCAACTGCGAAAGGGAACCGCCGGGCTCGCCGGCGGCCGTCAGCACACAGACGACGCGCTTAGGCCACTGCGTCGCCGAGCAGAGCGTCCAGCGCGGCGCGCGGCAGCTTGCCGGTCTCGTTGCGCGGCAGCGCATCCACCCGGCGCAAGCGCCGCGGCAGGAACACCGGATCGGTGCTCTCGCGCAGCGCGGCCAGCAGCGTCGCGTCGTCGAGCCCAGGATCGGCGACCACGACCGCCGCGATCCGCCGCACCCCATAGGCATCGGCGGTCGTCGCCTGGCAGATCACGCCATCGCGCACGCCCTCGATCGCCAGCAGCCGGCGGGTGAGGTCGGCCAGCGACGCGCGCTTACCGGCGATTTCGATCATGTCGGCCTGACGCCCGCGCAACACGAACCGCCCCTGCGCGTCGAGCTCGACGATGTCGGCCAGCATCCGCGGCTCGGGCAGGTGCGGCGCGGTCACCAGCGTGCCGTCGGGCACCGGCTGCAGGCGCACGCCGGCGAACGGCGTCCAGGCGGTCTCGCAGGCGGTCCGGCGGCGGGCGAAGATGCAGGTCTCGGTCGAGCCGAACAGTTCGCGCACCTCGCAGCCGAAGCGCGCCTCGGCCTGCGCGGCCAGCGCCTGCGGCAGCGGCGCGGTCGCAGTGGCGATCGCGGCCAGCGGCGGCAGCGCCACGCCCGAGTCGACCAGCGTGCGCAGGTGGACCGGTGTGGTCACCAGCAGCGCCGGCGCCGGCGCATCGCGCAGCGCCGCGGCGATGTCCTCGGGGAAGAACGGCCGCGCGCCATGCACCGCCACGTCGCCCAGCAACGGGAGCAGCACCGACATCTCCATGCCGTACATGTGCTGCGGCGGCACCGTCGCGACAACGGGGAGCGTGGCGTCGTGCAGGTCGGCCAGCGCCGCCAGGTTCTGCTTGGTGCTGGCGTAAAAGCTGCCCCAGGTCTTGGCATTGGCGGTCGGCACGCCGGTGCTGCCGGAGGTGAAACCGATCGCGACCACCGCATCGGCAACGAGTGTGGGCATGTCGTCGGCGAACGCCAGGGGCAGGACCTCGGGCAGGCGCAGGTAATGCGGCGGCATCGCGCCCGAGGTGGCGCCGTCGGCCTCGCAGCCGCAGTCGCCGCGATCGCCGACGCAGTAGCTGTCGGGATGACGTGCCCGCACGTCGTCGATCGCCCCGCGCGTGCGCGAAGGCGGCAGCAGCGTCGTCTGCCCGCGCAGCGCGACCGCGCAGAATGCGACCAGGAAGCGGTAGCGGTCCTCGCACAGGTTCAGCGCGCATGGCGCGTCGGGCAGCATCGCGGCCACGCCGCGCACGTGCGCCAGGAACGTCGCCAGCGGCACCGGGCCTTGTCCGCCGAACGCGACCGCGCGCGCGCCCTCGCCGACGGCCAGCGGCAGCTGCCCGGCAGCCTGCGCCTCCCCCACGCCCCCCTGTTCCCAAACGACTGCCGACATCCGCGCTGCGCTCCTCGTGACCTGGCCCGCGCGCCCCGGCGGCATCGCGTATCCGACGTTTTAGCTTACGCTGGACGCCCCGCGGCATGCCAAGTGCGGATGTTCAGCCCATATAGCAGCCTGCGTACAGGCCCCGTCCGCTGCGCCTGGCGCGACTACCGCCGCGGCCAATCGGCCGAAACTCTGCTCCGCCCGTGGCTGGCCACCGAGCTGGCGATCGACGCTGCCCGGATCGACCTGAGCCGCGACGCCCGCGGCCGGCCGCAGCTGCGGGTCGCCACCGACGCGTCTGGCGACCCCCCGACCCGATTCGACATCAATTGGAGCCACAGCGGGGAGGCGCTCGCGGTCGCGCTCGGCGATGGCGTCGATGTCGGCATCGATATCGAATGGCTGCGTCCGCGGCCACAGGCGATGGCGCTGGCGCGGCGGTTCTTCGCCCGCGAAGAGGCAGACGCACTCGCCCGTCTGCCGCCTGACGACGCCGAAACCGCCTTCGTGCGCCTGTGGTGCGCGAAGGAAGCCGTGCTCAAGGCCCACGGCCACGGGCTGTCGTTCGGCCTGGACCGGCTGACGTTCGCGGCCGTCGAGGGGTACTGGTCGTTGGTGGCCTGCGATCCCGCACTCGGCCGTCCGGGCGACTGGCGCCTCCAGGCGTTCTCGCCGCTGCCCGGCTACCTGGCGACGCTGGCCTGGCGGCCGCGGCTTCTACAATGCCGGCCATGACCACCGCCCACGACCCCGCGCTGCGCGCCGAACTCGACGCCGGCCTGCGCGCCCTCGCCCTGGACCCGACCCTGGCCGGGCCGCTGCTCGACTACCTCGCGCTGCTCGCGCGCTGGAACCGCACCTACAACCTCACGGCGATCCGCGAGCCACGCGAGATGGTCGTGCGCCACCTGCTCGACTCGCTGGCGATGACGCCCTACGCGGCCGAGCTGCCGACGCTCGCCGACCTGGGCACCGGTCCCGGCCTGCCCGGCATCCCGCTGGCGATCGCGCTGCCCGCGCTGCGGGTGACCCTGGTCGAATCCAATGGCAAGAAGGCGCGCTTCCTGCGCGAGGCGGTGCGCCAACTCGGGCTGGGCAACGCCGAGGTGGCCGAGTCCCGGATCGAGGCGGTCGACCGGCCTGGCGCATTCGCCGCGATCACCGCACGCGCGCTCGCCACACTGCCCGACATCCTCGCCGCCGGCGGCCACCTGCTGGCCGACGCCGGCCGGCTGCTGGCGATGAAGGGCCAACGGCCCGACGACGAGATCGCCGCACTGCCCGCCGGCTGGCAACTCGAGGCGGTGCACCCGTTGCGGGTGCCCGGCCTGGACGCCGACCGGCACCTTGTCGTGGTCGCCCGCGCACCCGGCGCCGCTGCCGCCTGAACCGCGTCCGCGCCGGCCGGCGCGCCCGACCCCCTGCCCGCCTTAGGGCATAATCCCCCTCCGGACGCCGCCCGCGGCGCCCGGCTCCCGTCCTCAACCGCGCCCGGAGCCCATGGCCCGCATCATCGCCATCGCCAACCAGAAAGGCGGCGTCGGAAAGACGACCACGGCGGTCAACCTGGCCGCAGCGCTGGCCCGCACGCCCAAGCGCGTGCTGCTGGTCGACCTCGACTCGCAGGGCAACGCAACGATGGGCTGCGGCATCGACAAGTCGATCGTGCCGGTCTCCACCTGCGACGTGCTGCTGGGCGAGGTCGAGGCGATGGACGCGATCGTGCAGACCGAGGAAGAGGTCGACCTGATTCCCGGCAACACCGACCTGACCGCGGCCGAGGTCGAGCTGATGGACGCCGGGGAACGCGAGCAGCGCCTCAAGCGCGCGCTGGCGCCGCTGCGCCCGCGCTACGACTTCATCATCATCGACTGCCCGCCAGCACTGTCGCTGCTCACGCTCAATGCGCTGACCGCAGCCGATTCGGTGCTGGTGCCGATGCAGTGCGAGTACTACGCGCTCGAGGGCCTGTCGGCGCTGCTGCAGACGATCGACGCCCTCAAGCAGAACCTCAACCCCTCGCTCGAGATCGAAGGCGTGCTGCGCACCATGTTCGACGTGCGCAACAACCTGGCCAATGCGGTCTCCGCCGAGCTGACCGGGCATTTCGGCGATCAGGTGTTCCGGACCATCGTGCCGCGCAACGTGCGCGTTGCCGAGGCGCCGAGCCACGGCCAGAGTATCGTCGGCTACGACCGGTCATCGCGCGGCGCCATCGCCTACCTCGGCCTGGCCGGCGAGATCCTCCGCCGCGAACGCGAGCGGACCCAGACGCACAAGGAATCCACCGCCATGGATACGCCGGCATGAGTACCGCCAAGACGCCCGCCAAGAAGCGCGGCCTGGGACGCGGCCTCGAAGCGCTGCTCGGCCCCAAGGCCGCCGCCGAGGCGCCGAGCCTGGAGGCCACCGAGACCGACACCCTGCGCACGCTGCCGATCGATGCGCTGACCGCAGGCCGCTACCAGCCGCGCAAGCACTGGGACCCGGACAAGCTCACCGAACTGGCCGAATCGATCCGCGCCCAGGGTGTGATCCAGCCCATCGTCGTGCGCGAGCTGCCCGACCGCACCTACGAGATCATCGCCGGCGAACGCCGCTGGCGCGCCTCCAAGCAGGCCGGCCTGGCCGACGTGCCGGTGGTCGTGCGCAACGTCGAAGACCGCACGGTCGTGGCGATGGCGCTGATCGAGAACATCCAGCGCGAGGACCTCAACCCACTGGAGGAAGCCCAGGCGCTGCAGCGACTGATCGACGAGTTCGACCTCACCCACGCCCAGGCCGCCGAGGCCGTCGGTCGCTCGCGCGCGGCGGTGTCCAACCTGCTGCGCCTGCTCGAACTGCCGCCGGCGATCCGCATCCTGGTCGAGTCCAAGCAGTTGGAGATGGGGCATGCGCGCGCACTGCTCACGCTCTCGCCGGAGCTGGCCAGCAAGCTCGCCAGCGAGGCGGTCGAGCACGGCTGGTCGGTGCGCGAGGTCGAGCACCGCGCGCAGCAGTTCGCCGCCGGCCGGGTGCCGGGCGGCAACGGCCGCAGCGCCGCACGCAGCAAGGCCCGCCCGCAGGCCGACA
This sequence comes from Luteimonas sp. TWI382, assembly GCF_039674545.1. Classification (NCBI taxonomy): domain Bacteria; kingdom Pseudomonadati; phylum Pseudomonadota; class Gammaproteobacteria; order Lysobacterales; family Lysobacteraceae; genus Luteimonas; species Luteimonas sp. TWI382. The sequence goes on along the minus strand of NZ_JBDJNS010000024.1, from coordinate 13,545 downwards.
TCGTCTCGCTGGAGAACGAACTGTCGGAGACCCTGGGCACGCGGGTCTCGATCGCCAACGGCCGCGGCAACAAGGGCCGGCTGGTGATCCACTACGGCAACCTCGAAGCGCTCGACGGCGTGCTCGAACGACTGCGCGGTCCGCGCGACTGAGCCTGGAATTGTGTAACGCCGCGCCTTGCCTCTAGGCTGCGCGGATGCCCCTGTCCCGAAACCGCCTGTCCTGGTCGCGCCGGCTGCTGCTGGCGCTGCTGGTGCTGGGCCTGGCGATCGCGCCGGTGATGGTGGCGATGGGCAACACCTACGAGCTCGTCCGCGGCGAGACCGCCACCGAGCACGACGCGACCGCACACGCCCACGCCGACGATGGCGACCTGCTGCATGCGGTCGCCCACTGCGCCGGTTGCGGCGCGCATACCCCGGCGCTGCCGCCGGTACTGCCCGCCCTGGCCCCGCTGGTCGTGGTCCGACCTGCCTATCCGCACCCCGGCGACGCCCCGACCCGCCGCCACGAACGCCTGCTGCGTCCCCCGATCGCCGCCTGAGCCCGCTGGCGTCCGCGCGCATTACGTGCCGGGCGGTATCGGGTGCCCGACGCACGTCGCCGTCCGGCGCCGTGACGCGGGCCGACAGGCCACGTCACGTCTCCCGCCAAGACGCGCCACCGCAGGCCGCCGCGCACACGAGTGCGGCGCCGACCTGAGCGCACGTCCGCACCCGCCCCTGCCTCGACACCTCGCCCGAGGTCCCTGCCAGCGGTCCTGAGGCCCGGGCAGGCGCGTCTATGTGGCCTGCCCGCCCCCTACGTTGCCGTCGGTCCATCACGGCCGGCGCTCACGATCGGAGTGTGTCCCATGCTGTTGCGACTGGCGGCCTGCGCCGCCCTCGCCGTCGCGCCGTGCCTTGTGCCGGCGCAGGCGGCGCCTTCTGCTGCACTCGCTGTCCCGATGACGCCCGCCCCCGCGGCGGTGCAGGTCCTGACCCTGGACGCGGCGTTCGTGCGCGTCGCCGAGGCCCATCCCGACCTGCGCCTGGTCGATGGCCGCGGCGCGGTGCTCGCCGCCGAGCGCGATCTCGCCGCGCAGCGTCCACCGCTGGAAGCGGGCATCGAGATCGAGAACCTGGTGCCCGACGCGCCCACAAGCACCCTGGAAGCGACCTTGACGCTGGCTGGCGTGTTCGAGCGCGGCGGCAAGCCGGACGCGCGCCGCGCGTTGGCGCAAACCCGGATCGATGCGCTCGCGCTCCAGCGCGAAGCGGCGCGGGTGGACCTGCTCGCCGAGACCGCGCGCCGCTATCTGACCGCCGTGGTCGCGGCGCGACAACGCCGCCTGGCCGACGACGAGATCGCCGAGCAGGCCCGCGTGGTCGCGGCCGCACGCCGTCGCTTCGAAGCCGGCGCCGCCCCCGAGGCGGTCGCGCTCGCCGCGCAGGCGATGCAAGCCCAGGCCGAGCTGCGCCGCGCGCGCGCGCAAGCCGAAGGCGACGCCGCACGCCGCAGCCTGGCGATGCTCTGGGGCACGCCCGAGGCGGATTTCGCCGTGACCGACACCGATCCCCTGGCGCTGCCGGAGATCGCCACGTTCGCCGACCTGCGCGCCCTGCTCGAGCGCACGCCCGAACTGCGCCGATTCGGCGACCAACGCCGCATCGCAGAGGCCCGGCTGCAACTGGCGCGCAGCGCGCGCACGCCCGATGTCGGCTGGCAGTTGGGCGTGCGCCGCAGCCAGGACACCCGCGACGTCTCGCTGCTGGGCAGCCTCACGGTGCCGCTGGGCAGCGGCGCACGCGCGCAGCCGGAGATCCGCGCCGCCCAAGCCGAACTGGCGCTGCTCTCGGTCGAACGCGAGGCCGGCGATCGCGCACTGCAGGCCACGCTGGCCGAGGCGCACGGCCGTTACCTCGTCGAGCGTACGCAGGTGCAACGGCTGCAGGCCGACGTGCTGCCGCAGCTGGCGCGCGCCCTGGCCCAGACCGAACGCGCCTGGGCCGCGGGCGCTGCCACCTACCTCGAATGGGCGCAGCTGCTCGACGCCCGCCGCGACGCGCTGCGCCAACAACTCGACGCCGCCGAAGCCGCCCAACGTGCGCTGATCGAACTCCAGCGCCTGACCGGCGAGCCGCTCGCGCGGCCTGCCACCACCGGAGACACTCGATGACGACCCGATTGCCCGCCCGCGCACTGGCCCTGCTGCTGTTGATGGCGCTGGCCGGTTGCGGCGCGCCCGACAGCGCCCCCACCGCTAGCGCTGCCGACCACGACGACCCGCACGCTGGAGCCGACGAAGACGCGCACGGCCACGACACCGCCCTCGTCGTGCCCGACGCGATCGCACGCGACATCGGCCTGCGCACCGCACCCGCCGGGCCCGGCACGATCGCCGACCAGCACGAAGTGCAGGGCCTGCTGACCACGCTCGAGACCGGCAATGCCCGCGTCACCGCCCGCTTTCCCGGGCCGATCCGCCGCCTGCATGCCGAACTGGGCGATGTCGTGCGTGCCGGCCAGCCGCTGGCGACCATCGACAGCAACCTCAGCCTGTCGTCCTACACCGTGACCGCGCCGATCGGAGGCACCGTGCTCGCGCGCGACGCCGCGGTCGGACAGGTCGCCAGCGAAGGCGCGGTGCTCTACCAGATCGCCGACCTGTCGACGCTGTGGGTGGACCTGCACGTCTACGGCCGCGATGCAGAACACCTCGCGCCCGGCTCGCCGGTCACGATCACCCGGCTCGGCGACGGTGCGACCGCGCAGACCCGCATCGAGCGCGTCCTGCCCGCCACCGCGACCGCCAGCCAGAGCACGGTGTCGCGCGCGCGCCTGGACAACGCCGACGGCCAATGGCGCCCAGGCGCCGCGGTCCGCGCGCAGGTCACCGTCTCCCTGCAGCAGGCCGCGCTCGTGGTCCCACTGAGCGCACTGCAACGCATGGACGCGCGCGATGTGGTGTTCGTGCGCGAAGGCGAGCGCTACGAAGCGCGACCGGTGTCGCTGGGCCGCCGCGATGCACAGCAGGTCGAGATTCTCGACGGCATCGCCGCAGGTGACGATGTGGTGGTCGCGCAGAGCTACACGCTCAAGGCCGACCTCGAAAAAGCGGGGGCGACCCATGCGCACTGACACGATGCATCCCACGCTGCGCCGCACTCGCGGACACGCGCAGCGAGCGACCGCGCCCGCCGCCGCATCGGCCCTGCACGGAGCGCGCCCGGATGCTTGAGTCGATGATCCACCTGGCCATTCGCCATCGCTGGCTGGTCCTGCTGGCCACGCTTGCGCTGATCGCCGCCGGCGTCTGGAGCTTCCTGCGATTGCCGATCGACGCCACGCCCGACATCACCAACGTGCAGGTGCAGGTCACCACCGCCGCCCCCGGCTACGCCCCGCTGGAGACCGAGCAACGCATCACCTTCCCGATCGAAACCGCACTCGCCGGCCTGCCGCGCCTCGACCACACCCGGTCGCTGTCGGCCTACGGCCTGTCGCAGGTGACCGTGGTCTTCGAGGACGGCACCGACCTGTACTTCGCACGCCAGCAGGTGGCCGAACGGCTGCAGCAGGTCCGCGGCCAGGTGCCCGACGGGATCGAGCCCACGCTCGGCCCCGCGGCCACGGGCCTGGGCGAGATCTTCATGTACACCGTCGAGGCCGAAGCGGGCGCGCGCAAGCCCGATGGCAGCGCCTACACCGCGACCGACCTGCGCACGCTGCAGGACTGGGTGATCCGCCCGCAGCTGCGCACCGTGCCGGGCATCACCGAAGTCGACACCGTGGGCGGCTTCGCACGGCAGATCCACGTCACGCCCGACCCGGCGCGGCTGGTCGCGCTCGACGTGCGCTTCGACGACATCGTCGCCGCGATCGAGGCCAATACCCGCAACGTCGGCGCCGGCTACATCGAGCGCAACGGCCAGCAACTGCTGGTACGCGTGCCTGGGCAGGTCGCCGACATCGCGGCGATCGGCAACATCGTGCTGGTCCGGCGCGACGGCGTGCCGCTGCGCGTGCGCGATGTCGCGGACGTCGGCGAAGGCCGCGAACTGCGCACCGGGGCCGCGACCAAGGACGGCGGCGAGGTCGTGCTGGGCACGGTGTTCATGCTGGTCGGCGAGAACAGCCGCACCGTCGCACGCGCCGCGGCCGCGCGGCTGGAGGCCGCCAACGCCAGCCTGCCGGCCGGCGTGCACGCGACCGCGGTGTACGACCGCACGGCCCTGGTCGACCGCACCGTCCGCACCGTGTCCCGCAACCTGATCGAAGGCGCGCTGCTGGTGATCGTGGTGCTGTTCCTGCTGCTGGGCAACGCGCGCGCCGCGCTGCTCACCGCGCTGGTGATCCCGCTGACGATGCTGTTCACCATCATCGGCATGCGCCAGGGCGGCGTCTCGGGCAACCTGATGAGCCTGGGCGCACTGGACTTCGGGCTGATCGTCGACGGCGCGGTGATCATTGTCGAGAACTGCCTGCGCCGCTTCGGCCAGGCACAACAACGGCTGGGCCGGCTGCTCGACACCGACGAGCGCCATGCGCTGGCAGCCAGCGCCACCGCCGAGGTCATCCGCCCCAGTCTGTTCGGCCTGGGCATCATCGCCGCGGTCTACGTGCCGGTGTTCGCACTCGACGGCGTCGAAGGCAAGATGTTCCACCCGATGGCGATCACCGTAGTGCTGGCGCTGACCGGCGCGATGCTGCTGTCGCTGACCTTCGTGCCGGCGTCGATCGCCCTGCTGCTGCGCGGCCGCGTGGCCGAGCACGAGAACCGCGCGATGCGTGCCGCCCGACGCGGCTATGCGCCGCTGCTCGACGGTGCGCTCCGCCATGGCCGCTGGCTGGTCGCCGGCGCCGCAGTGCTGGTGCTGGGGTGCGGCTGGCTGGCCACACGCCTGGGCAGCGAGTTCGTGCCGAGCCTGGACGAAGGCGACATCGCCCTGCATGCGATGCGCATTCCCGGCACCGGCATCGAGCAATCGGTGGCGATGCAGCGCGCGCTCGAACGGCGCCTGTTGCAAGCACCCGAGGTCGCGCACGTGTTCTCGCGCATCGGCACCGCCGAGGTCGCCAACGATCCGATGCCGCCGTCGGTCGCCGACACCTTCGTCATCCTGCATCCGCGTAGCGACTGGTCACAGCCGCGCAAGTCACGCGCCACGCTGGTGGCCGAGATCGAAGCGCTGGCGCAGGCGATGCCCGGCAGCAACTACGAGTTCACCCAGCCGATCCAGATGCGCTTCAACGAGTTGATCTCCGGCGTGCGCAGCGACGTGGCGGTGCGCATCCAGGGCGACGATCTCGAGGTGCTGCAACGCCTGGCCGGCCAGGTCGAAACCGTGCTGCGCAGCATCGACGGCGCCGCCGACGTACGCACCGAAGCCGTCGACGGCCTGCCACTGCTGGAGATCGCTCCCGACCCGCGCGCAATGGCCCGCTACGGCCTCAATCCCGGCGACGTCCAGCGCGTGGTCGCCGCCGCCATCGGCGGCCAGACCGCCGGCCAGTTGTTCGAGGGCGACCGCCGCTTCGACATCGTCGTGCGCCTGCCCGAGGGCCGACGCACGGACCCGGCCGCGCTCGCCGATCTGCCGATCCCGCTGGGCACCGCCCCGTCGCCCGACGAAGCCGGCCGCGACGACCCCGGGCCCTCGGGCGCACCACGCACCGTGCCGCTGCGCGAGGTCGCCGACATCGAAACCCGGCTGGCCCCGAACCAGATCACTCGCGAAAACGGCAAGCGCCGCATCGTGGTCACTGCCAACGTGCGCGGCCGCGACCTTGGCGGCTTCGTCGAAGACCTGCAGACGCAGGTACGCGCGCGCGTGCCATTGCCGACCGGCACCTGGATCGACTACGGCGGCACCTTCGAGCAACTGGTCTCGGCCGGCCAGCGCCTGCGCCTGGTGGTGCCGGCGACGCTGGCTGCGATCCTGGTCCTGCTGTTCCTGGCGTTCGGATCGCTGCGCGACGCACTGGTGGTGTTCAGCGGCGTGCCGCTGGCACTGACCGGCGGCGTGCTGGCGCTCGCGGCGCGCGGCATCCCGCTGTCGATTTCTGCCGGCGTGGGCTTCATCGCGCTGTCGGGCGTGGCCGTCCTCAACGGCCTGGTGCTGGTGGGCTTCATCCGCCGCCTGCGCGCCGACGGCCTGCCGCTCGCGACGGCGATCCGCGACGGCGCCCTGACCCGCCTGCGCCCGGTGCTGATGACCGCCCTCGTCGCCTCGCTCGGCTTCGTGCCGATGGCCTTCAACGTCGGCGCCGGCGCGGAAGTCCAACGCCCGCTGGCCACCGTCGTCATCGGCGGCATCGTGTCCTCGACCCTGCTGACCCTGCTGGTGCTGCCCGTGCTGTACCGCTGGGCGCATCGGCGCGAGCGCCGGCCTGCCGATACAAGGGCGTGAACGATGTCCAAGCGCAATGCCCGTCGCAGACATGGCCGGACATCAGCTGGCGAGACGCAACCCACTGAAGTCCGGCTAACGAAGATCGCTGCCTGGCTCAGGGATGGCGAGCTGGCACTACTCGACGCATGCATCCTCCAATGTCGCATGCTGCATCAGCAGCATGCGCGTTGGGGCCAGCCGACGGTGCCAGTCGCCTGTTCGATCTCGCGCGGGACACGGCGCCGGTGCCGCTTGTCTGCCGCCAGACGTGGATCGAGATCTGCTGACTAATGGGCCACTCGCAACTAGGTTGCGTCAACCCAGCGCTCTGTAGATCGCAGGATTGAGGTCTCGGCACGATTCGCTTTCATTGCCCCGGTTCAACTCAACCCTGACCAATTCGCTAAATTCTGACCCATCCTCGAGACGCACACGCAGAGCAACTCCGCAATCGAACCAGCGATTCGTCTCGAAGACCTTTTCAACTTGGATCTGCGAGCCAAGCGTCAGCCGCCGCCGATACGCCACCTCCGACCCGCCGACGCCGGGCGGGGGAATCAGAGCGACGTAACTCGTAGCAGCGCCGGAGTGCGCCCTGATCCCGTAGGCATTGATGGCGCCCACGATTTCGTACCGCCTGCCGACCAGAACGCTGTACGCAGGTTCGTCACTGACGTCTTCAAGCGCGACCTCCGAGCAGGATTGCATCAGTAGTAACACTGGCAGCAGCGGAATCCACCTATATGTCGCCTTCACTCTTCCCACCGCGTCGCGCGATACCCGACGCTCACTGTATTTGAATAGCCTCACGCCGACCACGATGGTCCGCGATAGCCGCTGCTCCGCCGCCATCTTTCACATGCGGCTGAGGACCCAGCTTGCACCTGCCTGGAGTTCGCAACCGATGTTGACTAGAGTCTGCAGTTCAATCGCGCCTTCAGGCATCCCCGGCATGGCAGCAGGCCCTTCCACAGATCGCTAAGCCGCAACGACGTGTTCGACCAGTCGTTGCGGCGGTCTTTCCTCGATCTCGAATCCACGAGCAGGCAGATCGCCGCCAGATTCCACTCTGCGCGGGGGCTTTGCCATGTCCGACAACAACTCGCCCACCTGGGCCTACTCCGTGCCATCGACGTTGCTGTTGATGGTCCCGTTCGATCTGCTCGCCTCACTGGCGATGGATGTCTACCTGCCGGTGGTGCCGCAGATGCCGGCCGCGCTGGCCACATCGCCGGGGATCATCCAACTCACGCTCAGCGCCTACATCCTGATTCTGGGCGTGGGCCAACTCCTCTTCGGCCCACTCTCGGACCGGATCGGGCGTCGCCCCGTCGTGCTCGGCGGGGCCGTTGCCTATGCGCTCGCGTCCTTGTTGCTGGCCGTAGCCAGTAGCGGGAGCCAATTCCTGCTGCTGCGTGTGATCCAGGCCCTGGGCGCATCCGCCGCCCTCGTGGGCACGTTCGCCACGGTGCGCGACGTGTATGCCGACAAGCCCGAAAGCACGACCCTCTACGGCGTGTTCAGCGCGATCCTGGCGTTCGTGCCCGCGTTGGGCCCGATTCTGGGCGCCGTGGTGGCGTTGGCCTTGGGATGGCGGGCGATCTTCGTCCTGCTCGGTGCGATGGCGGTCCTCGCACTGGTGCGCGCCTGGCCGCGCTGGCACGAAACCCGGCCCGTGACCACGTCGACCCAAGGCCCGCGCCTTGCATCGATCCTGCGCAACCGGGCCTTCTGGGTCTATACGCTCGGATTCGGCACCGCCATGGGCAGCTTCTTCGTGTTCTTCTCCATCGCGCCCCGGGTCCTGATGGCCGGCGCGGGTTGGAGCCAGATCAAATTCAGCCTGGCCTTCTCCACGGCAGCGCTGGCGATGATCCTCACCACGCGCGCCATCCCGGCATGCGTGCGACGCTGGGGCATCCAGGGCTGCTTTGTACGAGGAAGTTGCACCATCGCCTTCGGCGCGATCGTCCTGGCCGCGTGTGCGGCATCGATCGAGCCCGGCTTCGTCAGCTTCGTCATGCCGATGTGGGTGATGTGCGTGGGCATCGTGCTGGTCGTGTCCGTGACCGCAAATGGCGCCCTCGGCGATTTCGCGGATGCGGCCGGCACCGCCGTCGCCCTGTACTACGCCATCCAGAGCCTGATCGTCAGCGGATTGGGGACCTTGTCGGTGCTGACGTTCAATGGCGCGACCCCCTGGCCGCTCGTGGCGTATGCCCTGGCCATGTCGACGGCAAGCCTCGCCGGGCTCGCACTGCTGCGACGGACCTCCGACTTGCGCCCGCGTTCCGGAGACTGAATGTGACGCGTTTGGCGAACTACGACGTCTGGGTTAGGGGGTGTCCCTAGCTCGCGCGCCCCACATGTCTCTGGACAATGGAGGACGCGCCCTGATGGGCGCGTTGCCCATTCCTGCCAGGGAGCACACCGATGGCGATCGATGGTATCAACGCAGCCCGCGTCTCCGACACCTCCAGCGTACCGGCCGACTACACCTCACCCAGCCGTGCCGAACTCACCGAACTGGCAAAAGCGCTGCACGATGTCGGCGAGCGCAGCGGCAAGAAGGACGACTACGACCGCCGCCTGCAGGCGCTGGCCTCCGAATTCCTGCCCACGCTGAGCCAGGAGGACCGCGGGCGCTTCCTGGGCGCGATCCTGGACCGCGACAAGGGCGCGCTGAAATCCTGGCTGCAGAGCGATCGTCTCGACAAGCTGGTCGACGACGGCCGGCTCGGCGAGAACGACCGGCAGCGGGTGGTCGATGCCGTCGAGCGCGGCTACGTCGACCAGCATGTGGAGCCGGACAAGGCGTCGGAGTTCATCGACACCGCCAAGGTGGACAAGGCGAGCGACCGGCCATCGGACGCACCGAGCAAGGACGACCTCGTCGACCTGCACAAGTCGCTGCACGACGTCGGCGAACGCCGCGCGCGCAAGGACGACTACGACAAGCGGCTTGCGGCCCTGGCCACCGACGACCGGTTCCTCAGTGGCCTGGACGACAACGATCGCGGCCGGTTCATGGGCGTGGTGTTCGAACGCGACAAGGGCGCGCTCGGCTCCTGGCTGCAGAGCGACCGCCTCGACAAGCTGGTCGACCAGGGCCGCATCGACGACAGCGATCGCAAGCGCGTCGTCGACAGTGTCGAGCGCGGCTATGCCGATGGCCACATCGACGAGAGCCGCGCATCGGAGTTCATCGATACCGACAAGGTCGACGAGCGCGCGCGCAAGCCGGCCCCCGACGACGACAAGGACAAAGACAGGGCCGCCCCGAAGTCTGTGACCGAGGACGGCTACAAGGTGGCCGGGGCCAAGGAGGACGTGGTCTACGACGACATCAAGCAAGTGTCCTACCCCGGCGAGTTCGACGACGGCTGGCTGCGCGTGGACACCAAGGGAGGGGACAAGCTGGCGGTCAGCCCCTCGGACGCCCCGGACCTGCACGCGCTGGCCGAGCGCAAGTATCTCGATGACGGCCAAGGCACTGTCGACCAGACCCGCGAGAACGCGCGCCTGCCCGCGAGCAAGGACACCGACCTGTTCGCCCTGAAGACCGACGTCGAACAGGACGGCGAAAAGCTCAGCGTCGGCGAGGCCGCGATGAAGCTGACGATCGACGAGATCAAAGGGCGCAGCGACCTCTACGACGGCAGCGCCCAGGCCCAGTTCCTGCGCCTGGTCGAAGCGCGCAGCGCGGTCACCAACGGACGCCCGATCCATCCGGTCTACGAGGACCGCATCAGCGGTGCGTTCAAGAGCACCCGGACTCGCACCGAGAACCTTGTCCGACTCGAGCAAGCGGACATGCAGGAGATCTTCGACGAGCGCGCGGTCAATCGCGAACTCGATTCGGCGATGCGCAACGAACAGGTCGCCGAACTCTACCAATCCAAGCTCACCGAGGCCGTCGGCAAGGTGCCGGAAGACGAGCGCAACAAGCTGGCCGATCGCCTGGAAAAGGTCGTCGGCAGCGCCGACTACGTGAAGGAAGCCAACCAGCTCGACGCAAGCGAACGCCCACTGGCGAAAGCCGACGTCGAGGACGCACTCTCGCAACTGGCGCTGATCGACCCCGAACGCGCCGGCGAAGCCGGCCAGACCTTCGCGCTCAATGCGCTGGCCGGCGAGATCGACACGGTCTTCGCCGATCCCGAGCTCGTGAGCTCGGAGGCGCGCGTGGATGCGGTGGACGCGGGCCTGGGTGCGATCAAGAACGGCATCGGCAAGGCGGAACTGCCCTTCGACATGGCAGGCAAGCTCGACAGCGTGCTGAAGGCCGACGACACCGTCAAACAGGACTTCTCCAAGCTGCTCGACGGCATGCGCAACGGCGGGCACGACGACATCGACCAGGTCTTCTCCGACACCATGTTCGCCAGCGACAAGCGCGCCCAGTCCGACATGCGCAGCCTGGTCAGCGACCTGTCCTCGAACGGCCTGCTGCCGGCCGTCACCGGTGCGATCGGCATGACCCAGACGATCCGCTCGCTGGTGAGCGACGGCCTGGGCGAAACGCCCGAGGAAATCCTCGGCACCGTGGGTGGCGTGCTGGGCATGGCCGCATCGCTCGAAAGCGGGCCCACCCTGCTCAAGAACGTGGCCTCGACCCTCGACGGCTCGGCGACCGATCTACTGGGCATGCGCAACGAGGACACCAAGCGCCTGGGGCTGGAGAGCGTCCACACCAATCACGCTACCCGCACCTATCGCAACGCAGTTGCCGACGCGCCCCACGGCCCCGGCAAGCTCGCCGTCCCGGACCAGGACAAGATCGCCGACGGCCTCAAGGACCGACTGGGCGATGCCAGCGACAGCAAGTTCGACCGGCGCGTGGACGCGACAATGAAGGTGGCCTCCAAGCTGAACGGCCACGCGACCGGCATGCTCGGTGTCGTCACCGGCGGCATGGGCCTGGGCGATGCCGACTCCGATGCCGACCGGGCCGCCGGCGTACTCGGCGTCATTTCCGGCTCGACCGATGCGCTCACCGGCATCGTCGGCGAACTGACCAAGGACGGCCAACTGCGTCCGGGCGTGAACCGGTTCCTGGCCGCCGCCGGCGGCGAAGGCGCCGCGGTGGCCGGCCAGCGCATCGCCGGCGCGATCGCACGCGGTGCAGGCCCGGTGGGCTTCGTGCTCACCGCCGTCTCCGAGCTGATCTCGGTGTTCACAGGCAACGCCAAGGCCAAGAAGACCGCCAACGAACAGCACGACTGGTTCAACGCACTGGCCGACGACGGCGTCATGCAGTCGGACTGGAACGTCAAATACGACTACGCACGCACCACGCTGGGCGAGTTCGACAACCTGCACAACGACCACGTCAAGAACGCCCGGGCACTCAAGAGCTCTGACTGGGGCGGCCGCCAGGCGCCGGAAGACCGCAGCATCTTCGACTTCCACCGCGACGAGTTCGCGCACTTCAAGCAGGAGTGGGAGAAGAACCGCGGCGCGCCGACTTACGTCACCTTCCTCGACCCGGACAAGCGCAAGGCGGACTTCAAGCGCGAAGCCGATGCTATGGATGAAGTGAAGGCCTACATGAAGGAGCACCCGACCTATCACCCGGGGCATAACGATTGGGTGCTGGAGCCGTAGGCTCGCACGGCGACTGCGCGCTCACAATAGTGAGCCTGAATAACTCGCGCAACGATCACGGCATCTGGACGAGTTCTTACTTCGCGAATTCAAAAGCCTCGCGCAGGAGCAGCGCAGCTCTAGCTTCTATTACTCACGACTTTTGCCCCAGAACACCCGCAACATCGGCTTCCCTTTGACTCAACAGCGATAGCAATTGGTACGCCTGCGCAGAAAAATTGACATGCGCCCCTCGGCCAACCCATCAAGACACGGGCTCTTAGAGAAGTAAAACTCACATTACCGCCAGCCCCACACTTAGGGCGAATGCCAGTGGGCTTTATGCACAACTTCCCCATCCGCACTTAGCTCGACCGACCAAGCCTCCATCCCAAAGCTCATTTTATTCTCGAACCATAAACGCTCCTTGCAACTCCCACTGCAGGGCTTGGAGGCATATCGCACGAACAGTTTCTCCGGAAGCTCTCTTACATCGGGATCACCTAACGCTTGGATAACCATGCGCCGATCGTCTCCGAAACTTATCGCATCAAATGCACGCGAATTCCTTTTAGAAACAAAAGAGCATGAGGATATATACAGAACTACAAACCCGAGAACAAAAAAAGCCAATATTTTTTTCATTCTCTATCTTCCAGGCTCAAATCCAGGCAGGATGTTCAGCAGCCCCTGAGGGATAGGGCCGCCCTGTGGAATGAAGAACGTCTGAGCACCAGGCAGCGCACCTGCCGCCCGCGTCAAACCGCCTGGAAAAGGCGTCTCAAGATTTGGCATCCCGCCAGCCAAGATTCCCTCATTCGTCCTGACAGCGCAATTGTCTAAGTAGCCCACTCCATTCATATCTGGATGATTTAACACCAAAGAGTAAGCAGCACGAGCATTCTGCACTGCGGTTGCGGGAAGTAGAACGACAGTTTGATTTCGAACGGCACTTTGGCTTTGCAGATAGCCAGTAACAGAGCTCCCCAACGGGGTGTCGTTGCCATAACTAAACATGCCATGCCCGGAAATAGCCAAGCCAACGTGCCCAAAGACATTCCCTCGAGTTCCATCACGCACACCGCCACCGATCACCAAGAAATCGAGGCCTGAGGGATCAGCCCTTGAGATAGGATTCCCACCTACGTATCCATAGGTATTCAATCCACCCGCCAAACCAATGGGATCGCTTTGCGTATATCGCCCCGTCCTTGCGTCATAGTAACGATTGATGTTGTACCAGAGGTTCGTCTCTCGATCGTAGCACTGGCCCGGGAACCCAATGTTCAGGCCACCGATGCTGTCTTGCGTGACGCGCCGGTCAAACGCAAAGTTGTCCGCCCGCCATACGATCGCCTTTACGGCATTGGTAGCGAGCTCGGGACGGCCGAGATGATCGCCGTGGACGTAGTAGATTTGGTTTCTGCGCACTATCCAGACCAGCTCACTCTTAGCCACAGGTAGTTGGTCCACTTGTAATGACCCAGTGATTTCCTGCTCAGGTGCTACCTTTTGAGGAGAGCACGATGAGCCAAGTGATGGACGAAGAGATCAAACGTTGGACGGCGCGGCGCAAGTCGGCGCT
>NZ_JBDJNS010000023.1:0-61531 GCF_039674545.1 Luteimonas sp. TWI382 | reverse complement strand
CCGAGTTGTGGGTTTTTTACCCACCAAGGGGTTTTTTTTTTATTTTTCTCTACTCTATATCCCCCGCCCACCCCGGTGCCGGACCGGTTTGCGAACGGCGCTCAGACCTCCAGCGCGGGCTTGGCCAGCTGCTTCTGGACGTCCTCGCGCAACCGCGCCAGCTCGCCCTCGGCCTGCCGGCGCTGCTCGATGCCTTCGCGATGGACCTGACGGACTTCCTCGACCGTGTGGATCAGCTGGTCGTGGACGTGGCGCAGGGTCGCGATGTCGATCACCGCACGCTGGTTCGCGCGCGCCGTCCCCACCGAGGTCTCGCGCAGCAGATCGGCGTTGCGGCGCATCAACTCGTTGGTCGCGTCGTCGATCGCATTCGACAGCGCGACCGCGTTCTTCTGCTCGCCCAGCGACAGCTGGATCGCGAACTGCCGCTTCCACGACGGAATCGTGACGTTGCGGACGGTGTTGAACTTCTCGATGAGCTGGATCGCGTTGGCCTGGATCAAGCGGATCATCGGCAGCGACTGCTCGGCGGCGTGCTGCATCACCGCCAGGTCGCCGACGCGCTTGTCGAGCAACCGGACCGCATTGTCGATCTCCGCGCGCCGGGTACGCGACTGCGGGTCGTCGAGGCCATCGAGCGCGCGCAGGTCCTCGGCCAGTTCGGCCAGGCGCTGCCTGCCCGCCGCGACGTGGACGCCCAGCGCGCGGCGCTCCTCGACGACGATGTCGAACATGCGGTCGAATTCGGACACGCGCCGGTGCTGGCCGTCCTGCTGGCGGCCGATGTCCTGCATCAGTCGCTCGATCTGCTGGTTGGTGGTGCTGAACTTCTGCACCAATTCGTCGCGCGAGCCACGCAGCCGGTCGATCAGCGGGCCGATCACCGGTAGCTTCGAACGCCCGGCGACACTGCCCAGGTCGAGGCCGCGCGCGATGCGCACCACCTCGCCGAGCTTGTCGCCGGAGGCGTCGAGGTCGCTGTTGCGCACCTGGTCGAGCAACTGGCTGGAGAAGGCGGCCGTCTTGCTCGCCGCCTCGCGGCCGAACACGTGCAGATTGCCGGGCGAGATGTCCGCAAGCGCCTTGCCGGCCGCGGCGATCTCGCTGCGGTCGTCCGCGGTCAGGCCCAGGGCCTGCAGCGCGGCATCATCGAGCACACCGGCGGCGGGCAAGAGGGCGTGGTCGGGGGTGTCCTGGCTCATGCGGCGGTCTCCTGATCGGCGGCCCGGTCGGACGGCCGTGGGTCGAGTGTAGCGGCCATGCCGGCGAGTTCGGCAGCGATCTCGGCCTCGATCGCCGCGGCAGCCTCGGTGTGCACGACGCCGTCGATGGCGCCCGTCCCGAGGGCGCGCTGGCGCCACACCGGCACCAGCACCTCGCGGATGTTGCGGTAGCGGTCCAGTAGCGACAGGCCCTGCGCGTGCAGCAGTGCGAGCTGGCGCGCGCTCAGCGCATGCGCCTCCGCCACGTCGCGCAGATGCTGCCGGCGCCGGTCGAGCGCCAGGCCTGCCGCCTCATCCGCTTCGTCGACCGCCGGACCGGCGCCCGCCGCAGCCCCGCGCAGCGCCGCCAGCGCGGCCTCGACCCGGTCGAGGCAGGCGCGCTGGCCGTCGAGATGCGCGGCCAGCACGTCAGCGGCGCGATCGGCATCGCGCAGCAATATGCCCAGGCGTGCAGCCAGCGCGCTGGCCTCGGCCTGCAACGTCACGTCTCGCCCGAACAGGCGTCCGAGCAACCCGGCACTACGGCGCAGGGCGCGCGGTGCGTCCGCGCGCATCGCCAGATGCACCGCACGCAGGCGCTCGACGAGTTGGGCCGGAGGACCGGCCTCCAGCGCAGTCTCGATGTCGATCGCATCGAACGCGGCGAGTGCCGAGGCGCCGTGCGCCATCGCGGCGCGGACCCGGTCCGCCGTCCGGCTCGTCTGCGCTGGGTCATGCGGCGCCTGGGGGCTCATTCGGGCGGCGTCTCCCGGCGCCCGTCCAGCAGCCCCAACTGGTCGAGCGCCTCGTCGAGCCGGCGCTCGGCGGGCGTGCGCTCGCGCCGCGACCGTGTCGTTGCAGGCCCGGCGTCGTTCGCCGCCGCGCGCAGCCGCAGCAACTCGATCAGCTGCGCGAGTGCGGCATTGAGGCCGGCCTGTCCGGCCAGCGACTGGCCGAAGCGCTCGAGCAGCGGCGCGATCGCGGCGTGCATCGCGGCCGACCCGGTCTCGGCCGGCTCGCTTCGCACGGTTGGCGCGTCGACGCCGCGCTCGGCGATACGCTGCAGCGCGCCCAGAATGTCCTGCCACGGCGCCGGCGGCGGTGCCGGGGGTGGCTCGCCGCCGCCCATCGCCTGCAGGCCCTGGGCGATGTCGGCCAGTTGCGCGACTACGCGCGCGCCGGTGTCGGCGTCGTCGCCCCCCATCGCCTTGTCGCGCAGGAAATCGCGCTTGATCTGCGCCCAGCGTGCGGCCTGGGCCTCGGTCATCGTGCCACGCAGATCGGCCAGCTTCAGCAGGTTCTCCTCGGCGCCGGTGGTCAACAGCTGGGCCTCGCCCAGGTAATGATCGGCGATGAGTTGCTGCAACTCGGCGGCGTTCATCACAGGCGAGATCTTCTCGGCCAGCTTGTTCATGTTGCGATAGCTGCCCTGCAACCGGAACGCCGGCTCGGTGCGGTAGCGGTCGGCCTGGGCGGCGCTGGCGATGTACTGCTGGTTGACCCGGTAGACCACGTCGCGCACCTGCATCAGTCGCTGCAGCGTGGCGACGATCTCGTTGACCTCCGCGCCGCTGTAGGCATGCGACAGGTCGTTGGTGGAGACCTCCTTGCCCGCTGCGCGGTCGGCGAGCAGGTATAGGTCGGCCATGTCGCGCGTGGCCAACGGTGCCAGCACCGGGTTGGAGGTCAGGCTGTTTTCGATGTAGCTGAGCTTGAACGCATCCTCCATGCCGCCAAGCACGTCGCCCAGGTTGTAGATGTCGGCGCGGTTGGCAAGCATGTCGGGAATCTTGAACACCTCACCCGATTCAGTGTAGGGGTTGCCGGCCATGACCACGCAGAACTTTCGCCCGCGCATGTCGTAGGTCTTGGTGCGACCCTGCCACACGCCTTCGATGCGGCGCGTGCCGTCGCACAGCGAGATGAACTTCTGCAGGAACTCGGGATGTGTGTGCTGGATGTCGTCGACGTACAGCATCGTGTTGCTGCCCATCTCCAGCGCGAGGTTGAGCTTGTGCAGTTCCTGGCGCGAGGTCGCATCGGGCGCCTGGTCGGGATCGAGCGAGCGCACCTCGTGGCCGAGCGCCGGCCCGTTGATCTTCATGAAGACCAGGCCGAGCCGGCTGGCCACGTACTCCATCAGCGTGGTCTTTCCGTAGCCGGGTGGCGAGATCATCATCAGCAGGCCCATCAGGTCGCTGCGCTTGTCCTCGCCGACGGTGCCCATCTGCTTGGCGAGGTTGTCGCCGATCAGCGGCAGATAGACCTCGTCGATCAGCCGGTTACGCACGAACGAGGTCAATGGCCGCGCCTTGAACTCCGACAGCCGAAGCGCCTCGCGTTCGCGTGTCGCGATGCGCTGGCGCACCGCCTGATAGCGGTGGAACGCCGGTACGAAGGTCTCGCGGTGCGTGCGCAGCCGCGACAGGAAATCGTCGACCGCCAACCGCAGGCGGCCGTCCTCGATCCTCGGGTGCTCGCCGAGCAAGCCCTCGACCTCGGCGATCAGCGTGGCCTCGCGCACCCGGTGGCGCAGCGTGCGGCCGGCCAGCAGCAGCACGATCGCCTCGGGCACGTAGCCGGCCAGCGACGCGTGCTTGGGATCGCCGCACAGGCCGTGCAGCCACTGCGCCGCCAACGCCCATTGCGCCGACGGCCGCTCGGCCAGACGCTGTAGCGATGTGTCGAAGCCGGCGGCCAGGTCGGCCGCATCGAGCGCCTCGCCCAGGGCGTCGACCAGGCGTCGGGCGTAGTGGCTGATGCCGAAGGTCGGATCGCCGTCGCGCAGTTCGTCGATCAGGTATGTCGCCGCACCCACGGCCAACGCCGGATCGATCGGCAGCGCGTGTCGTGCAAGGAATCCCGACAGCGCTTCGGCGATCTCCGCGCGCAGCGCGTCCACACCGTCGGTGGAGCCGAACAGACGTTCGATCGCCAGTGCACCGGCGGTGCGCGCCGGCCACTGCGCGACGTCGCCGTCATCGCCCGCGCGCGCCCAGAACAGCATCGCCAGCGCGCGTGCCGCCGGCGGGTGGACCAGCGGGCCGGCGCCGGCGTAGAGCGGCAGCAGCGCGCGCAGGATCAGCGCCGCGTCGCGGTCGTGGATGCCCTTCTCGTAACCCTCGCGATAGCGCGGTGCGGCGAAGGTCCGCACGGTACGTTCGAGCGCTTCCGGGTCGCCAGCCTGCGCAACCAAGCCCTCCAGGCGCAGATCGTCGCGGCCGGCGATCGCCGCCTCCAGTACAAGTCCGGCCAGATACTCGCCCCGCGCGATCGAAGGCGATTCGGAATCCAACGTCACCTGCCAGTAGTCGCGCAGCGCGTCGAGCTCGGCGTCGTGGATCGCCGCGTAGAAGTCGGTCCCGGTCAGGTGCACCGCCAGGCCGTCGCCGCGCGGCAGGATGGTCAGATCCAGCGGCTGGACGTTGACACTGAAGCGGTGCCGCGGCCCGAGCCGGATCACTTGGCCACCGCCCTCGAACAGGTCGCTGCGGTCGCGCAGGCTGCGTACCGCCTCGTCGCGCACGCCCTTCAGGCGCGCCTCGACATCGTCGGCCTTGACGTTGTCGCGGTAGCCGCGCAACCGGCCGGCGAGTTCGCGCAACTTGAGGATCAGCGCATCGCCGGCGAAGAACGCGTTGAGCTCATCGGCGCTCACGAACCGCTCGGTTCGCCGCGGCAGGCCGTCGAGGATGCGCGCCGCGGCATCGAATACCGCCTGGGCCTTGCGCTGGCGATCGTCGAGCAGGGCCTGCCGATGCGCCTCGAACGTCTCCACCAGTTCCTCGCGCTTGGCGAGGATGTCGGCCAGGAACTGCTCGTGCTCGCCGAACTGGCTTTCCAGTTCCTCCAGCTGCACGGTCAGCCGCGACAGCTGCTCGTCGGCGCGTTCGGGATCGGTCGCCAGCGCCAGCGCGCCGGCGATCGCCTGCCCGAACAGCGCGAACTGCGCGCCGAACTGGGCGACGGCCTCGGCCGAGCCTAGGCTGCGTCGACGCTGCTCGGCGCGCGCGCGCGACTGGTTGAGCCGGGCGTAGAGTCCAGAGATCGCCTCCACGACCCGCGTGCGTTCGGTCGCATCGTCGACCTTCAACGTGGCCATCAACTCCGAGAGCATGTCCAGATCGCCCGCCAACGCCTGCATCGCGTCGATGCGCTCGATCAGCGCCCGCGCGGTCTGCGCGGCTTGCGCCTCGCCGTCGAGCACCTGCAGACGCTCGGCCAGCGGCTGCAATGCGGTCTCACCCGCCAGGAAGGCGCCCGTCGCGGCGCCCACGCGGTCCTGGGCCGCCTGCAGGGCTTCGCCCATGCGGTCGATGGCCGCGGTGTCGATGTAGCGCAGGTCGCGGATCGTCAGCAGGTGGCCGCGCAGTCGCCCGATCGCACCGAGCGCCTCGACGAAGTCCTCGATCCGATCCCAGTCGTCGGTCTGCAGCCGCCCGAGCAACGTGCGATGCTCGGCCTCGGCCTCGCGCATTGCACGGTCGGACTGCTGCCGGATCCCCTCGACCTTTTCGTACTCGTCGAGCACCGACTCACCGGTCGCGGCGATCTCGTGCAGCAACGGCCCGGCCCCTTCGCTCGCCTCGTCCTCGAGCCAGTGGTGAGCGTCGAACATGCGCCGGGCGTTGTGCACCAGCACCTGGTAGCGCTGGACCGACACCTCGCGGCCGTCGATCTCGCGCGCGAGATCGAACAGATTGGAGATGCCGCGTACCAGCTCGGGATTGCCGATGCGGCCCATGAAACTATTGGACGTGGGCGCACGCGCGGCGTACTCGTCGCTGGTGAACGGCGTCTGCCAGACCTGCATCGGATGGATCCGGGTCGGCGCATCGCCCTCGGCATGGAACAGCACCATGCGTCCGTCGGCCAGGATCGCGTAGCCGTGGCCGAACACCGGATTCTGCAGCGCGCGCTGGATCGTGTTGTAGACGAACAGCGCCGAGCGCCCGGCCTCGCGATCGTAGAAGACGTACATGACGTCCTCGCCGTTGGGCGAGCGGATCGCGCGCTTGAACTGCATACCGTCCATTTGCGCATCGAAGGCCTTGTGCTCGCCGCTTTGCAGGTAGTAACCGCCCGGGAAGATGATCCCGTGGTCCTCGGGCAACTGCACGCAGGCCTGGACGATGGCGTCGTTGCGCACGATCGTGCCGGTCAGGGTGTTGTAGATCAGCCCACGCCAAGCCTGTTCGCGGTAGGGCAGCACCTTGAGCAGGATCAGCGACCCGACCTGGGCGAAATCGAAGGTGGCATCGTCGATCGACTGCGTGCGGTCCTCGACCGCCTCGGCATAGATCCCCTGCCCGGTCTGCGTGTTGTTTTCGATCTTGACGGTCAAGTCGCCGCCGGTGGTCTCCACGAAGATCGTGTCGAGGATGTTGAGATGCGGGTGGCGCCCGTCGACCGCCAACTCACGGGTCGCGCGAGTCCACTCGAAGTCGAACGGCGGCGGCAGCGCGATGTCGCGCTCGCCGCGCGCGTCCAGGTAACGCAGCTCGCCGGAGTTGGCGATCTGCCAGCGGAACACGCGCACGTCGGTACTGCGTTCGCCGATCTGGAAGGCGGCCAGCAACCGGCCCTCGCGCACGATCAGCTGCAGCAGGCGGGCGTGTTTGTAGTACGCGTAGAGCTCGCCGAAGTCGCGAACGAAGCCGGCATCGCCGAGGAAGCTGCCGGCCGGATCGACCGGCACCACGTCGTAGCCGTCCGCCTCCTCGGTCAGGCGGTAGAGCGCGAAGACATCCTCGACGCGGGTCTGGGTCCGCAGGCCGATATAGACGTTGTAGCCGAACAGCAGGTGATCGCCGAGCACCTGGACGATGTCACGACCGACGCAGTTGTTCTCGGTGCGGATGCGGAAACGTCCAACGACCTCCATGCGACTGTCGCCGAACGTCTGCAGTCGGCGCGCGTTGAGCGACTCGGCCAACGCGCGCAGGCGTGCGCCCTGCTCGGCCAGCCGCCGTCGCAGCACCTCGTAGGCGCCGCCCTGGGCGACTGCCTGGTCGACGTGGCTGGCCGTCGTGGGCGTCTGCTGCCCGGCGTCGGGCGTGGGTTCTGACATCGCGACTCATCCTGCGCTGTGACGGGCATACGCAGTGGCATGCCCGGTGGATCGCGGCGCGTCACCGGCGGCCGATGACCGCCTCGGCGACGTTGCGGAGCGGCCTCAGGCCGCGCCGTCCTCGACGAGCGCGCGGCGCTCGGTGTCGGCACCGGGGGCGGCGACGCCAAGGTAGCGCTGCATCAGGTCCTGCACGATCGGACTCTTGCCGGCCAGGCCCTCGATCGACCGCCCCAGCGAGACCGCCTTGACCAGGTTCTCGAACATGCCGCCATCACCGCCGACCAGATCGATATCGGCGTTGCGCAGCGCGCTGGCGATGACCTCGGCATTCTCGCGCGAGATCTCCTTGCCCGCCTCGATCGACGCCAGCGCCTGCCGGAGCCCTGTGTCGAGCGCCATGCGGAACTCCTCGTGACCGCGCGCGGTATCGCTGAGCGCGTCGATCGCCTGGAACTTGCGGGTCAGCCCCTCGGCCTCGGCCGAGAGCTTCTTCTCGACCACGGTGGCCTCGGCGCTGCCGATCGACTCGACCGCTTCGGCCTTCGCACGACCCATCTGCGATTCGCCCTGGGCCTGCGCGGACAAGGTTTCGGCCAGCACCCGCGCCTCCGCCGTCCCCTGCTTGAGGTTGGCATCCGCCTTGGCCTCGATGACGCGCGCCTCGGCAACGCCGACCTTCTCGATCGCGACCGCACCAGCCTCCTGCACCTGCGCCTCGGCCAGACCTGGCGCGGCACGCTCGGCGCGCACGCCTTCGGCGAGCAGCTTCTTGGCTTCGGCCTGCTTGCCGGCCGCCTCGAAATCGGCCTGTGCGAGCGTGGTGACCTCGACCGCACGGTGCCGCGCGGCGGTCTCGCGCGCCTCGGCCTCCTTGACCTGACGCACCAACGCCTCCTGGGCCTTGGCCTCGGCGTCGAGGATCGTGACCTGCTTGAGACGGTCCGCCTCCGACACCTCGCGCACTTCCTTGATCCGTTCCTCCTCCTGGGCCACGGTCTTGTCGATGGCGATGCGTTCGCGGGTGATGTTGGCCACATCCATCCGGCCCTGCTCGACGACCTTGTCGCGCTCCACGCCCTGCAGTTGCACTTCACGGTCGGTGGTGACCTGCTCGAGCTGGCGGGCGCGCTCGACGCGCTCGGCCTCGATCGCGACCGCACGCTGGCGGTTCTGCGCTGCGACCTCGACCTCGCGCAGGCGGTTCTCCTCGCGGATGTCGATCAGCTGCTGGGCTTCGATGCGGGCGTTCTCGGCGACCTGGCGTTGTTCCTCCTGCACCTTCGCGGTCTCGGCTTCCTCGCGCGCGCGGATGGTCTCGATCTCGCGCTGCTGGCGCGCCTCGGCCTCGGCCTGCTGACGTTCGAGCGACAGGGTCGCCTCCCGCGTCTCGACGTTCTTCTTGGTGATCGCCAACCGCTCGTTCTGCTCGAGCTCGTTGGTGACCACGTTCTGCGAAGCGGTCAGCTCGGTGATCTTGCGGATGCCCTCGGCGTCGAGGATGTTGTACGGATCGAGCACGCTCTTTGGCGTCTGCTCGAGGTAGTCGATCGCCACGTCCTCGAGCACATAGCCATTGAGGTCGTTGCCGATGACCGCGATGATCTCGTCGCGGAACTCCTGGCGCTTTTCGAACAGGTCGGTGAAGTCGAACTTCTTGCCGACGGTCTTGAGCGCCTCGGAGAACTTGGCGTTGAACAGTTCATCGACCGCATGCTTGTCCGAGGCCCGGTCGGCGCCGAGCGCCTTGGCCACGCGCAGCACGTCGGCCTGGGTCTCGTTGACGCGCAGGTAGAATGCCACCGCGATGTCGGCGCGCATGTTGTCGCGGCAGATCAGCCCCTCCTTGCCCCGGCGGTCGATCTGCAGCGTGATCAGGCTGATCTTCATCAGCTCGGCGCGGTAGAGGACCGGGATGATGAGCGCACCAGTGAAGCGCACCTTGGGCTGGGTGCTCATATCGTTGACGATCAGCGCGGTGCCCTGGTCGACCTTCTTGTAGAAGGCCTTGAACAGGCCGGCCGCGCCGAGCAGCACGACCATGACGATGCCCAGGCCGATCAGGAACGGGGCGAGCGTGGCGACACTCATCGGGTGTTTCTCCTTCGCTTGGGGTCCGCATTCCGCGGACCGTACGGATCAGATGTGACGGTAATCGGCTTTGGGCACGACCCGGTAGCAATGCCCCACAGGATCGAACTCGACCAGCACCACGCGTTCGCCGCGGCGGTGGACATGGGCCCCTTCGGCGCGCACCTGCAGGACGAGGCCGGCACCGCCGTCGTCGACATCGGCCATGCCGGCGGACGCCGACACCGGCGGCGTCCGCACGACGGCCACCCGTCCCAGCAGCGAGGGTTCGGCGACCGGTTGCAACTTCGACAGCCAGCGCCGCAACGGTCGCAGCGCCGCGGTGGTCAGCAGTGCGCCCGGCAGCAGTGCGAGCAGCGCAGTGAGCGTGCCCAGCGTCCAGCGCAGCCAGCCCCACAGCGGCGCGAGCAGGAACAGATGGATGAAGTAGGTGCAGAACCAGCCGAAGAAGACGACCAGCGTGAGTACCAGCATGATCGGCAGCCGGTCCAGTCCCAGCCGTGCCAGAACGCCAGCCAGTCCATGCGCGTCCGCGCCATCGGGCAGGTCGAGGTCGAGATCGAGGCCACCGATGTCCACCAATCCCAGCGCCGCGATCAGCCAGTAGAGCGCGCACACGCCCAACAGCACGCTGTAGACGAGCGTGGGGTATCCGAGCGCGGTGGCGACGAATTCGGGCATGTCGGCGAAGCACTCCTGTGTCCTGGCCAGCCCACACTCCCCGCGCAGGCCGCTCCCGCCGAACATCCGGTCGATGGGCTCGCCATCATGCCAGCCCGGCTACGGTCGCCGTCAAGCCAGCGGATGGAGGCCAGCGACGGATGCGCTCAGAGCGACGCCGGCAGCGCCACCACCGCCCCCGGCGCGCAGGGATAAAGACGCAGGCCCGGCGATGGTGCGATCGGCAGGCCGCCGGCGAACGCGGTGAACGCCGGCAGCAGGCCGGCATCGTGCGCGAATACGAAGGCCGGCAAGCGGGGCAGGCCCGGCAGACGCACCACCGGATGCAGGTGTCCGCCGAGGCGGTAGCCCGCGACATCGGCCGCAACCGCGTCGTCGACGTCATGCACGAACGCGAACGGCGGCTCGTGCAACAGCGCGCCGTGCAGGCGCAGGCCGAGCGTGCGCGCCAGCTCGGGCGCGGCGCGCAAGGCGCGATCGTGATTGCCGCCGACCAGGTCGACCGACAGCGCGGGATGGCCGGCGCGCCAGGCCTGCCAGGCTGCGCGCCATGGCGCGTCGCGCGCACCCGCGTGCAGCAGGTCGCCGAGCACCAGCAGTCGCGTCGCGCCGCTGGCTTCGATCAGCCTGTCGAGCCGTTCGAGGTCGTGCTCGGTCCCGCCCCGCGGCAGCGCGATGCCGGCCTCGCGAAAGTGCTGCGCCTTGCCCAGATGCACGTCGGCCACGACCAGCGTGCGCCGCCGCGGCCACAGCAGCGCACGCTCGGCGAACAGCCGCAGCGGTTCGCCGCCGATCTCGATCTCCAGAGTGCCGTCAGCCACGGTTGCGCCGCTCCAGTTGTGCGGCGGCGCGCTGCACGCGTGTGCGCCAGTCCTCGGTGCTGAGCTGGCCGCGCATCGACTCGGCCCATAGCGGGAACGACAGCGGGGTGAACGTCCGCAGCGGGTGCAGGTCGAGCCTGCGGGCACTGCAGTCCTCGAGCGTGGTGCGCAGATGCACCACGTCCAGTTGCGCGGCAAACACCTCGCGCTCGGCCAGCGCCAGCAGCATGTGATCGGGGTCGTGCCGGCGCAGCACGTCGAACAGCAGGCCGCTGGAGGCCTGCAGTTGGCGCATCGAGCGCGGCGCGCGTCCGGGCAGCGACGGCGGCAGCAGACCGGCGACGCGGGCGATGTCGCGGAACTGGCGGCGGGCGAGCTCGGCCAGATTCAGGCTTTCGCGCAGGTCGTCGATCAGCGCCTCGGGCGAGAGCATCGTCTCGACATCGAGCGCGTCCAACTCGACCTCCTGCGCCGGCGAGAGCACCAACCCGTAATCGTTGGCGGCGAACGAGAAGCTGTTGGCGTGCAGGCGCCCCCAGCGCAGCGCCAGCAGCGCGGCCAGGCCCTCATGCACCTGACGCCCGGCAAACGGGAACACGAACAGGTGCCGCGCACCGCGCGCGCGGATCCATTCCACCAGCAGGCGGCCCGGCGCCGGCAGCGCCGACAGCCGCTGCTGCAGGTCCAGCAGCCGACCGATCGCGCGCAATTCCGGCGCATCGCGCGGGCCGGCGAACAGACGCTCGACCTCGTGCGCCAGCGTGCCCGACAACGACATCCGTCCGCCCTGCCACTTGGGCACCGTGCCGCTGCCCGCCTTGGCCACGCGCACGTACGCGGTCATGTCCTCCAGCCGCACCAGCTCCAGCGTGCGGCCGGCGAACTGGAACCGGTCGTGCGGTCGCAACCGACCGACGAAACTTTCCTCGACCGAGCCCAGTCCACCACCGCGCAGCAGCTTCACACGCACCGCGCCGTCGCTGGCGATCGTGCCGATCGACAGCCGATGGCGCAGGGCGATGCGCCGGTCCTCGACCCGATAGACCCCGTCCTCGCCGCGCACCACGCGGCGGAAGTCGGGGTAATGCGCCAGCGCCGCGCCGCCCTGGACGATGAAATCGAGCACCGCGCGCCAGGCCAGCGGGTCGAGCGTGCGAAATGCATGGGTCCTGCGGACCTCCTCGTAAAGTGCATCGGCCTCGAAGCCGCCCCCCAGTGCCAGCGTCACGCAATGCTGGGCCAGCACATCGAGGCTGAGCACCGGCGGCGGACGCGATTCGATGGTGCCCGCGGCAACGGCGGCGCGGGCGGCGGCGTACTCGACTAGCTCCAGTGCATGCGTGGGCACACAGACCACGTGGCCGGCCTCGCCCGGGCGGTGGCGCGCACGCCCGGCACGCTGCAGCAACCGCGACACGCCTTTCGGGCTGCCGATCTGCAGCACCTGGTCGACGGCGGGAAAGTCGACGCCCAGATCGAGGCTGGAGGTGGCGACCACGCAGCGCACGCTGCCGGCGCGCAGGCCCTGCTCGGCGGCCGCCCGCAGCTTCGGGTCGAGCGAGCCGTGATGCAGCGCCAGTGTCTCGGGCGCCTCCGGCCATACCGCCGACAGCGCGCGGTGCCACAGTTCGGCCTGCGATCGGGTGTTGGCGAACAGCAGGCTGGTGCGCTCGGCCATCAAGCGCTCGAGCACGCGCGGCAGCTGCGCCAGGCCCAGATGGCCGGCCCACGGAAAGCGCTCGTCTTCGCCGGGCAGCAGCGTGTCGAGCGTGAAACGCTTGGGCGCCACGCCCGCGACCACCTGGGCCTGCGGACAATGCGGCAGCAACGCATCGCGCGCCTGCTCCAGATTGCCGAGCGTCGCCGACACGCCCCAGATGCGCAGCGCCGGTTCGAGCCGACGCAGCCGCGCCAGCGCCAGCTGCAGCAGCACGCCGCGCTTGTTGCCGAGCAGTTCGTGCCATTCGTCGACGATCACGCAGCGCACGGACGCCAGCAGCGGCGCGGTGTCGGCATAGGACAGCAGCAGCGACAGCGATTCGGGGGTGGTCACCAGCACCTCGGCCTGGCCGCTGCGCGCCAGCCGACGGTCGCGCGCGCTGGCGTCTCCAGTGCGCATGGCGACCGTCCAGTCCAGGCCGACCGCCTCGATCGGCGCGCGCAACGCGCGCACGGTGTCGACGGCAAGCGCGCGCAGCGGCGTGATCCACAGCACCTGCAGCCTGCGCGCCGCGTCCTTGCCACCGCGCGCAGGGCGCTTCACCGGGGCCGCCGGTGCTCGGCCGGACGCGCGCCGACGCGCGGCCAGCGCTTCGAGCAACGGCCCGCCGAAAGCCGCCAGCGTCTTGCCGCTGCCGGTCGGGGTCTGCAACAGGCCCGACTCGCCAGCGAGATACCGGCGCCAGACCTCACGCTGGAACGGCGCCGGACGCCAACCCTGGGCGGCGAACCAGGCGCGCAGCGGCGCATCGGGGCCGCGCAGCCGCGTCATTGGCCCGCACCACGACGCAGCCACAGGCGCCAAGCCCGAGCGCGATCGCCGGACGACGCCGTCACCGCGCGAGCGCCCGCAAGGTCTCGAGCCGATCGGCCTCGGCGATCGGCTTGTCGCGGCGCCAGCGCAGGATGCGCGGAAAGCGCACGGCGATGCCGGATTTGTGCCGGCTCGAACGGTTGACCGCCTCGAAGCCGAGCTCGAAGACGTGGTGCGCGGTGACCGAACGCACCGGGCCGAAGCGCTCCAGGGTATGGGCGCGGATCCACTTGTCGAGCGCGAGGATTTCGCGGTCGTCCAGCCCCGAGTAGGCCTTGGCGACCGGCACCAGCGCGTCGCCGTCCCACAGCGCGAAGGTGTAGTCGGTGTAGAGCGTGCTGCGCCGGCCGTGGCCGGCCTGTGCGTAGATCAGCACCGCGTCGATGGTCAGCGGGTCGATCTTCCACTTCCACCAGTCGCCGCGACGCCGGCCGGCCTGGTAGCGGGCGTCGGCGCGCTTGAGCATCAAGCCCTCGACGCCGCGCGCGCGGGCATCGGCGCGCAGCGCGGCGGCCTGCGCCCAGTCGGCGGCGTCCACGCGCGGCGAGATCACGATGCGCGGATCGTCGTGCGCGGCGACCAGGGCCTCGAGCATCGCCCGACGCTCGGCCTGCGGCCGGTCGCGCCAGTCCTCGCCGTCGAGTTCAAGCAGATCGTAGACCTGCACGCGGACCGGCGTGTCGGCCAGCGTCTTGGGCCCGGGCTTGCGGCGCTGGATGCGGGTCTGCAGCGCGGTGAATGGCATCGGCGCGGGTTCGCCCGGCCGCCAGGCGAGGAGTTCGCCGTCGAAAACGCAATCGCGCGGCAGCGTCAGTGCCGCCGCCTCGATCTCGGGGAAGCGCCCGTCGAGGCGTTCCTCGCCGCGCGACCACAGCGCGATGTCCGCGCCGCGGCGGATCAGCTGCAGGCGGATGCCATCCCACTTCCATTCCAGCAGCCAGTCGTCGATCGGACCGAGTGCGCGCGCGACCGCATCGGGATCGTTCGCCAGCGCCGGTGCCGCAGCATCCGTATCGGGAGCCGCCTCGACATCGGTGCCCGCGTCCTCGCCCGCCGCGTCGGGACGCAGCGCCTGCTCCAGCGGCGAGGCGAGGAAGAACGGATACGGCTGGCGCCGATCGCCGGGCAGTTCGTCGGGCGAAAGCAGGTCACGCAGGAACTGCGCGCTTGGCGTCCAGCTGCCGAGCATGCGCTGGGCGATGCGCGCGATGTCCAACCCGCTCATCTCCGCCAGCGCCTGCTGCACCAGTCGCTGCGAGACGCCCACGCGCAGCGCACCGGTCAGCAATTTGTTGAACACCAGTCGCTCATCGAAGGCCAGCGAGGCCCAGGCCTCGACCACCAGCGTGCGCCGGACTTCGAGATCGCGATTGGCGACCGGAATCAGCCGCCGTTCGATCCAGTCTGCCAACGACACGTCCTCGGCCGGCGCCGTGGGGTCATCGAGCAGCAGCGCCAACGTCTCGGCCAGGTCGCCGACCTGGTCGTAGCTGTCGTCGACCAGCCAATCGGGCAGCCCTGCGACCTGGCCGATCCACTCGCGCAATTCGCGGGTGTTGGCGATGCGCCGGCCCGCCCCGGCCACCTTGCCGCCGGCCAGCAGAAACAACGCCCAGGCCGCGTCGTGCGGTGGCGTGTCGCGGAAGTAGTCGACCAGTGCCGCGCGCTTGTCGAGCGTGGCGGTGCTGCGGTCGAGCTCCCGGTACAGACGGGCGAAACGCCTCATACGCCCGCCCTCCTGCGCCCGACGCTCATTCTTCGTCCCCGAAATCGGTGCGGAAGGCTTCGGCCGCGATGCCGTCTTCGCGCAGCGCGCGGATGATCGCATCGGTGTTGCCGTGGGTCGCGATCACCCGCGCGGCGCCGGTCTCGCGCACGGTCCGCATCAGATCGGGCCAGTCGGCGTGATCGGACACCACGAAGCCGCGATCGTAGTTGCGGCGGCGCCGGTTGCCGCGGATGCGCATCCAACCCGATGCGAAGCCCTGCTGCGCGCGCCGGAACCGGCGCATCCACGCGCTGCCAGCCGCCGATGGCGGCGCGATGATCAACCGGCCAGCGAGGTCCGCGCCCCGGTCGGTCTCGGCGACCGGCAGCGTGTCGAGCATCGCGATGCCGGCGCGCCTGTAGACTTCGACGCCGGCCGCGACCGCACCGTGCAGCAGCGCCGGCCGATCGGTGTGCGCGGCCAGTTCGGCCAGCACGCGTTGCGCCTTGCCCAGCGCATAGCAGAACAGCACCGCCGCTTCGCCCCGCGTCTCGCATTGCGCGCGCCAGGCCTCGATCTCACCGGCAACCTCCGCGGTGTCGGGCCAGCGGTACACCGGCAGGCCGAACGTGGCCTCGGTGATGAAGGTGTCGCAGCGCACGATCTCGAACGGTGCGCAGGTCGGGTCGTGCTGGCGCTTGTAGTCGCCCGAGGCGACCCACACCTCGCCATCGACCTCCACCCGCACCTGGGCCGAGCCCAGCACGTGGCCGGCCGGATGCAGCGAGACCATCGCCGCGCCCATCTGGAACGGCGCGCCGTAGTCGTGCGCGACGTAGATCTGCTCGCCCAGGCGCCACTCCAGGATCGGCAGCCCGGCGCGCGCGGTGTGGTAGGCGCCCATGCCAGTGCGCGCATGGTCGCCGTGGCCATGGGTGATCACCGCCCGCGGCACCGGACGCCACGGATCGATATGGAAATCGCCGGCCGGGCAGTACAGGCCCTCGGGGCGCAACTGGATGAGGTCGTCGCGCCGCGCTTTCGGCATGCGGGCGGTGGACGGCGGACGGGAAGCGGCCATGGCGGCAGTCTGGCGACGCCGCCGTGCAGGCGATGCCAAGCCGCCGCTCAGTCCTCGAGGTCGTCCAGGCCGCCGCCTTCGTGGATCGGCCGCCAACTCTGGGCCAGGGCGTCGGCCAGCATCTCGCCGGTCAGCGGCTTGCGCAAAAAGCCGTCGAAACCGGCCGCACGCGCCGCCGGCTCGGCCTCGGCATCGGCGCGCGCGGTCACCGCGACCAGCGGGCGGTCGAAGCCCTGGGCACGCAGCATGCCGGCCAGCGTCAGGCCGTCGATGCCGGGCAGGTCCAGGTCGAGCAGCGCGATGTCGAACACCTGGGTCCGCACTTCGGTCAGCGCGGCGAGCCCGTGCATCGCATGCGCGACCCGGTGGCCCTGCGCCTCGAGCAGGCCCCGGATCACGTCGGCCACGGTCTGGTCGTCCTCGACCAGCAGGACCACCAGCCCGACCGCCGCAGTGATGCGCTCGTGGCCTTCGAAGCGCGTGCGCCGCGGCGGCGTGGCGACCTCGGCCAGCGGCAGCACGACCGTGAACCGGGTGCCTTCGCCGAGGGTGCTCTCGACATCGATCCGGCCGCCCATCGCCAGCGACAGCTCCTGGCTGATCGCCAGCCCCAGGCCGCTGCCGCCGTAGCGCGCCGCGGTCCGCGCACCGTCGGCCTGCTCGAAGCGCCGGAACAGCCGCTGGCATTGCTCGGGGCTGAGTCCCGGCCCGGTGTCGCTGATCTGGAAGCGCAGGCCCTCGGGCGGACGCGCGATTCGCAGCCCCACCCGCCCATCGTCGGTGAACTTGATCGCATTGCCGATCAGGTTCAGCAGGATCTGCCGCACACGCACCGCATCGCCGTGCACCCAGGCCGGCACGCCATCGTCGAAGACGACCTCAAAGCCCAGTGCCTTGTGCCGGGCCATCGGCGCGGAGAGCGAGACGATGTCCTCGATCAGCGCGCGTAGCTCGAATGGCTGTGGATCGAGTTCGAGCTTGCCCGCTTCGATCCGCGCCAGATCCAGCGCATCGTTGACCAGGCGCATCAGGTGGTCGCCGGCGCGGCGGATGGATTCGGTGTAGCCGCGCTGCCGGGCATCGAGCGGCGTGTCGAGCAACAACTCGCTCATGCCCAGCACACCGGTCATCGGCGTGCGGACCTCGTGGCCGAGCGTGGCCAGAAACCGGCTCTTGGCCAGCGACGCCTGCTCGGCAAGTTCGCGCTGGCGTCCGGCCAGTTGCAGTTCCGCGCGCCGCCGCACACGCCGGCGATAGATCGATGCGCCCCACAGTGCGAACACCCCCATCGCGCAGATCAACAAGGTAAGCGCCCACCAGGTCTGCCACCACGGCGGCAACACCCGGAACCGCAGTTCCTGCATCGGCGCGGCGTTGCCATAGGCGTCGCTGGCGCGGATGCGCAGCACGTAGTTGCCGGGTCGTAGGCTCGAGAACACCCGGTCGCCGTTTGCGCCCTGGTCGATCCAGCCAGTGTCCAGCCCCTGGAGCCAGGTCCAGTAGTGGTTCGACCCCGGGTCGTCGTAGGACAGCAGCCGGGCCGAAACGCGCAGTTCGCGGTCGTCGGGGAACAGTTCGGGGTTGGTGCCGTCCAGCGGTTGCCACAGCCCGTCGCGGCGCACGTCCAGACCCAGGACGCGCAGCTTCGGCTCGTCCACCCGACCGGTCTCCTCCGAAGCGGTGTTGATGATGGCCACCGAGTCGACCGCGGTGCCGGCCGCGAGCAGGCCGCTGCTGCTGACCGCGATCGAGCGGAACAGCATCTCTTGCGACGACAGGCCGTGCTCGCTGCCGTAGCGGCGCATGCGCCGGGCCTGCGGATCCCAACGGTAGAGCCCGCGCCGGGTGGAGACCCAGACCCGTCCGCGCACGTCGACCGCCAGCCCCATCGGCATCACCGACGGCAGCCCCTCGCGCGTGCCGATCCGCTCCTGCCGCGCCCAACTCCCGCCCGCGCGCTGCCAGCGCTCCAGGCCGTCGCGCCCGGCCGCCCAGACGGTGTCCTCGCCCTGCACCGCGACCGCGTAGTACGGCTGCTCGCCGCTGACGATCACGAACCGACCGGCCTGCGGGTCGAAGTAGCCCAGTCCTGGAACGGACGCCGCCCAGGCGGTGTTGTCGGGCGCGACGTCGAAGCCGTAGACGCCCTCATGGACCAGCGGATCGTCGCCGGCCTGCCACAGCATGCGGCCGGTGTCGCCGTCGCGGTGCTCGACCCCGTAGCCGCCCATGCTGCCGGTCCACAACGTGCCGTCGGGGGCGGCGCGCACGATGTTGTAGCCCACGCCGTGCGCGACCGAGGTGCCCGGCTCGCCCTCCCACTCGCTCAGCGTGCCGTCGGGTCCGTGCCGGAACAGCCCGCCGACATGCCCGATCCACAACACGCCGCTGCGCGTCTCGGCCATGCCGAGGATGCGCTGGTTGGCCAGGCGCGCGCGTGCTGTGCCGTCGAGCCGGGAGACCTGCAGCGCCTGGTCGACGTGCTCCACGACGCCGGTTTCCGATCCCAGCCACAGCCCGCCGTCGTTGGCCGGCGCGATCGTCGCGTACCCGTGGCCCTGCAGGCCGCGCTCTCCGCGTACCAGTTCGGCGACGTGCCGCCAGTCCGAGCGCAGGAAGCCGACGCCCTCGCCCGGCGCCGATGCCCACAGCGCGCCGTCGGGCTGCAGGAACATCGCCCGCGCCGGAAACGGCCGCGAGGCGTCCCTGCCGACCGGCACCGGGGTCGGGATCCCATCCTCGGACAACCGCCACAGGCCGCGACGCGTGCCCAGCCAGTAGCCGCCGCGCGGATCGGCAAGCATCGACAGCACGCTGTTGGGGCGGGCGAACATGCCCGACCACGGACGCCAGTGCCACTGACCATCGCGCGTGCGCACAAACAGCCCGCGCGCGCTCGAGGCCCAGACTTCGTCGCCCATCGCCTGGACGTCGGTGACCGTCAGCGGCATGTCGCCGCCCGGCAGCGGCTCGCGCCAGACGCGGCGACCGTCGTAACGGGCCAGGCCCGCCATCGTCGCGATCCACAGCATGCCGTCGCTGTCGAATGACAGACTGACGACGTTGTCGCTGGGCAGCGTGCGCGGGTCGCCGGGATCATGACGCAGATGCACGAAGCTGCCATCGGCGCGCAGGCCGTAGACACCATCGGTGCCCAGGCCCATCCAGATCTCGCCCGGGCGGCTGGCGAAATCCCAGACATCGCCGAGCCGCGCTTCGGGATGGGCGTCGATCCGATAGGGTCGAAAGCCCGCCGAGCGGTCGCGGTCCATCACCGCCACGCCGCCTTCCTGGGCGGCCACCCAGACGCGGTCCTCGTGGTCGACGTGCAGCGCCTGCAGATTGTTGCCGGGGAAGGCGTCCGCCGCTTCGGGATCATGCTGCCAGACCACAAACCCGGCGCCGTCGTAGCGGGCCAGGCCATCTGCGGTGGCGATCCAGACGAAGCCGTCGCTGTCCTGGGCGATGCCGGTGACGTCTGACGTGGGCAGGCCGTCGGCGACGCCGAGCACCCGCAGGCGCGGCATCTCCGGCGTCGCGGCCAGGACACCGCAGGCGAACGTCCAGATCAGCGCCAGAGCGGCGACACGCTTCCACATGGGCCCGACATCCCTTTCCCCGCGGCCTTGCCCGCAACGCGCGATGCTCGCAACGCATCGTCCCGGATGCAAGCGGCGCCGCAGCTGCGCGACCGTGCGATTCGGGCCTAGAATCCACGCATGCCGTCCGCGGCGACCGGAGCCTGAGACGATGCGACTGCCGCGGCGCCTGTTTGTCCCCTGCCTGCTGCTGGCGCTGAGCTGCGCGCCAGCGGCCGCGCGACCGGTGCAGTACGCGCTCGACCCGGTGCACACCCGGGTGATGCTCGACATCGAACACGCCGGCCTGTCGAAGGCGATCGGCACGGTGTCGGGCAGCCAGGGCACGCTGATCTTCGATCCTGCGGACTGGTCGAGCGCGCGGGTCGAGGTCTCGGTGCCGCTCGAGCGCGTCGACTTCGGCGACGACCGCTGGAACCGCGCCGTCCGCGCGCGCAATCTGCTCGACACCGAGCAGCATCCGTCCGCCACGTTCGTCTCCAGCCGCATCGAGCCGCGCGATGCCACGCATGCCATCGTCCACGGCACGCTGACGTTGCGCGGCGTGTCCCGCGAGGTCGCGCTCGATGCGACGTTCAACGCCGCACGTCGCCACCCGATGCCGCCGTTCCGACGCATGGTCGGATTCTCGGCGACCGCACAGCTGTCGCGGGCGGACTTCGGGATCGACGCCTGGCCGTCGATGATCGGCGACACGGTCGGCCTGCGCATCGAACTCGAAGCGGTGCGCGAGCGCGGCGCGAGCCGCGACGATGCCGACGCGGATGCGGACGACGCGGCGGCGGGCACCCGCTCGCCTGGAGACGACACCCCATGACCCTGAAGAATGTCGAGCGCTGGGGCGCGGTCAGTCAACTGCTGCATTGGACCGTCGTGGTGCTGATCCTGGCGGTCGGCATCATCGGCCTGACGATGGGCGACATGCGGCCCAGCCCGACCAAGGTCCAGGTCTATGCGCTGCACAAATCGCTGGGCCTGACGATCCTCGCACTCGCCGCATTGCGGCTGGTCTGGCGGCTGTTCGCCGGCGCGCCGCGCCCGGTCGCCGGCACCCCGCGCTGGCAGGACCGCCTCGCCACGCTCACGCATTGGCTGCTGTACGCGCTGCTGTTGGCGATCCCGCTCAGCGGCTGGACGTTCAATTCGGCCGCCGGCTACCCGCTGCAGTGGTTCGGCCTGTTCAACCTGCCGGCGCTGGTCGCGCGCAGCCCGGACTTGCGCGGCCTGGCCGGCCAGGCGCACGAGTTGCTGTTCTGGACGCTGGTGGCATTGGCGCTGCTGCATGCGGCAGCCGCGCTGTATCACCACCTGTTCCTGCGCGATGCCACGCTGGCACGGATGCTGCCGCGTGGCTGGTTACGCTCTGCCTCCCCACCCTCATCCCAGGACTGACCGATGCCCCTCGCTCCCCGCTTTCTGTTCGCGGCCGCGCTCGCCGTCGCGATGCCGCTCTCCGCCTCCGCCGCCGATTACGTGCAGGCCGCCGGCTCGTCGTTGGCCTTCGCCGGCAAGTACCAGGGCGAGGTGTTCACCGGCACGTTCCCCGACTTTGGCACGACGCTCGCGTTCGATCCGGCCGACCTGACCGGCGCCAAGCTTGAAGTGACGATCCCGATCGCGACCGCGACCACCCGCAACGACGACTACGACGGCGAGATGCGCGGCGCGTCGTTCTTCGATGCCGCCCGCTTCGCGCAGGCGACCTACACCGCGACCCGGTTCCGCGACCTGGGCAACGGCCGATACGCCGCCGACGGCGAGCTCGCGCTGCGCGGCGTGCGCAAGCCGGTCACGCTGACCTTCACCTGGACCCCGGGCCCGCGCCCGCTGCTCTCGGGCCGGGCAACCGTGCGTCGCCTGGATTTCGGCGTCGGCGGCGGCGAATGGGCCGACACCGGCACGATCCCCGACGAAATCGCGGTCGCCACCCGGGTCTACCTCAAGCCTGCGAACTGACGTCGCGCCGCCCGCCGTCAGGCCAGCATCCGCCGCACCGCGTCGGCGTCGAACGGCCAGTCCAGTTCGACGCCGCGCGTGGCATCGTGCAGTACGGGCACCCGGCTGCCGTAGCGCATCTCAAGCGCGTCGTCGTCATCGATGAAGACGCTGTCGAACGCAGGCGCGCGCGCCTGCGCCAGCACCTCGAGCGCGAGATCGCACAGATGACAGTCGTCGCGCTGGTACAGGATCAGGGCCGGGGTCGTCATGCGGCGTCGCGTCAGGCATAAAACGGGAAGCGGGCCGTAGAATAGCGCGATGGCTGTCAGCACCTTCGACCTCTACAAGATCGGCATCGGGCCGAGCTCCTCGCACACCGTCGGGCCGATGCGCGCCGGTGCCCGCTTCGTCGCGCGCTGGCTCACCGAGCCCGGCCGCCTGCACGAGGTCGTGCGCGTGCGCGCGGAGGTCTTCGGCTCGCTGGCGCTGACCGGCCGCGGCCACGGCACCGACAAGGCGCTGATGATGGGGCTGGAAGGGCACATGCCCAACCGCATCGACCCGGACATCATCCCCGATGCGCTGGCGCGCATCCGCGGCGAACGCCGGCTGCGGCTGGGCGGGACCCACGAGATCGACTTCGACGAGAAGCGCGATCTGGTGATGAACAAGCGCCAGAAGCTGCCGTTCCACACCAACGGCATGCGCTTCACCGCCTACGGTGCCGACGATGCGGTGATCGCCACGCGCGATTACTACTCGGTCGGCGGCGGCTTCGTCGTCAACCAGGACGAGGCGGCCGAAGACCGCATCGTCGCCGACACCACCCAGGTGCCCTACCCGTTCGCCAGCGGCGACGAGCTGATCCGCCAGGCGCAGGACAGCGGTCTGGGCATCGCCCGGCTGATGCTGGAGAACGAAAAAGTCTGGCGCAGCGAGACCGAGATCCTCGATGGCCTGCGCGAACTGTGGGCGGCGATGCAGTCGTGCGTCGCGCGCGGCATCCGCGAGGGCGGCACCCTGCCAGGGGGGCTGCACGTCACCCGCCGCGCGCCGGCGCTGCATGCCGAGCTCGCCGCCAAGCCCGAAGCGGCGATGCGCGACCCGCTGACCGTACTCGACTGGGTCAA
Source organism: Luteimonas sp. TWI382 (assembly GCF_039674545.1). Taxonomy (NCBI): domain Bacteria; kingdom Pseudomonadati; phylum Pseudomonadota; class Gammaproteobacteria; order Lysobacterales; family Lysobacteraceae; genus Luteimonas; species Luteimonas sp. TWI382. Next base: position 38,677 of record NZ_JBDJNS010000023.1, on the reverse strand, counting down.
TCTCTACGCGCTCGCGGTCAACGAGGAGAATGCGGCGGGCGGACGCGTGGTCACCGCGCCGACCAACGGTGCGGCCGGCATCCTGCCGGCGGTGCTGCACTACTACGACCGCTTCATCCCCAATGCCAACGAGCAGGGCGTGTTCGACTTCCTGCTGACCGCGGCCGCGGTGGGCATCCTCTACAAGGAGAACGCCTCGATCTCCGGCGCCGAGGTCGGCTGCCAGGGCGAGGTCGGCGTGGCCTGCTCGATGGCGGCCGCCGGACTGACCGCGGCGCTGGGCGGCACACCGAGCCAGATCGAGAACGCCGCCGAGATCGGGATGGAGCACAACCTGGGCCTGACCTGCGATCCGATCGGCGGCCTGGTGCAGATTCCGTGCATCGAGCGCAATGCGATGGGGGCGGTGAAGGCGATCAACGCCTCGCGCATGGCCTTCCGCGGCGACGGCAAGCACAAGGTCAGCCTGGACAAGGTCATCCGCACGATGCGCGAGACCGGCCGCGACATGCGCGACAAGTACAAGGAAACCTCGCGCGGCGGTCTGGCGGTGAACGTCATCGAGTGCTGAGCCGCCTGCGCGGCGCCTTGCCTACCGCAAACGGAAACGGCGCGCCGCGGTCGCGGCACGCCGTTTTGGGAGACGCGTGGATCAGGCGCGGATCGACAGCGTCAGGCTGAACTGCCACGGCACCGGCTGGGCGTTCGGCTCGGGCGCACGGTCGGGGTTGTCGCTGCCCAGCGCCAGGCCGCCGTTGAAACCGATCGACATCAGGCCGGTGAAGAACGAGAAGATCTCGGCAAAATGGGCCAGGAAGTTCGGGCCGCCGTTCTTCAGCTCGTCGGTGGCATTGATGAAGGCCTGGTCGACATTCTGGATGTTGCCGTTCTGGTCGACGGCGATGAAGCCACTGCCGTTCTCGTTCTCCAGCAGCACATTGCCGTCGCGCACGGCGGCATCGAGCAGCCGGCCGCCGCCGGCGAATTCCTGGAACGACAGGTCGCCGTAGGTGTTGCTGTCGACGCCGGAGATCTGCACGCCGTAGTCGCCGTCGGTGATCGTCACCACCGAGGCCACTGTCGCGCCATTGCCGCCCTGCTCCCACGGCGTGGTCTCGATCGTGACCTTGGTCCCGTCGTCGAGCAGGAACGTGGTCTGGCCCCAGAAATCGAAGGCGTGCTTGCCGTCGATCTCGACGTGGGGATCGCCCCAGATCCGGTAGTTCTCACCCGTGTTCTTGTTGAACACCACCACCTCGTCGTTGTCGCCGGCGGTGATGCGGTAGTTGTCGTTCTCGAACTGCACACGGCCGTCGGCGGTGCGCTGGGTGCTGGCCGAGCTCTGTGTCGACGGCAACTGGCCGCTGACGCTCAACGAGACGGACATGCTCAAGGAGGATGGGTTGGACATGATGGGATACCCCTGTGATCGACATGGAAACTGAATGACGCCATTCCAGCGCGCCGTTCAGCCTGCCGCCATCCGGGCCAACCCCATCTAGGGCTTGCCCCACCCTTGTCGCGGGTCAGCGCCGCGTGCAGGCCAGGACATCGTCGAGCAGCGCGGCCGCGGTGACCTCCGCGCCAGCGCCCGGGCCCTGGATCACCAGCGGCTGTTCGCGGTAGCGGTCGCTGTGGATCGCCACACGGTTGTCGGTCCCGCCGCCTGCGCACAGGGGGTGCAGCACGGGCAGCGCACGCAGGCCGACGCTGGCACCACCAACCGCATCGAAACGCCCCACCACGCACAGCCGCAGCCCTTCAGCGGACGCGGCGGTCCAGCGCGCCTCAAGCGCGGCATCGAGCTCGGCGAAGCCGTCATCGAGCGCTGCGGCAGCGCATCGGGCCAACGCCGGCGGCACCAGCGATTCGACCGCCACCTGGTGCGCGGACAGCGGCAGGCCCGACGCCCGCGCGAGAATCAGCAGCTTGCGGCGCACGTCCTCGCCCGACAGATCGATGCGCGGATCGGGCTCGGTGAAGCCGGCGGCGCGGGCCTCCTGCACCCACGTCGAAAACGGGCGGCTACCGTCGAACCGGGCGAACAACCAGGCCAGCGACCCCGACAGCACCCCCTCGACCGCGTGGATGCGGTCGCCGCCGGCGACCAGCGCGCGCAGGCTGCGCAGCAACGGCAGCCCCGCGCCGACCGTGGCACTGTCGCCGTAGCGGCCGCCGCCTTCACTGCCGACCGCCTCGGCAATCGCCTGCGCCCGGCCGAGCTCGCCGCCGGTGCCGAGCTTGTTGGCGGTGACCACGTGCACGCCGCGCGCCAGCCACTCGGGATGCCAGTCGGCGACGGTCTCGCTGGCAGTCGCATCGACGACGATATCGCCCGGCCGCGGGCTCTCACCCTCGGCCCAGGGCGGAAAGCCGTTGCGCCGACTCGCCGCGATGCGCGCCTGTTCGAGCACCGCCACCGGATCGTCGCCGCAGGCGATCTGCGTGCGCGAGTTGCAGATCCGTGCCACGGCCGGCAGCGCCACGCCCTGCGCGGCCAGCCGCTGATAGCGCGCGACGAAGGCACTGCCGACGGTGCCGGTGCCCAGCAATGCGAGCCGGGCGGGCTGCGGCTGCGTCCGGCGCGCACGGCGCAGGGCCACGACCGTGCTCATGCGTCGGCTCCGGCGCGGATCGCCGGCGCCTGGCCGGCGACCGTGGCCGCGCGCGCCAGCGCTGCCTGCAAGTCGGCGAGCAGATCGTCGAGCGCCTCGATGCCGACCGACAGCCGCAACAGGCCCTCGGAAATGCCGGCCGCCTCGCGCGCCTGCGCGCTCATCGCGGCGTGGGTCATCGTCGCCGGATGCGCGACCAGGCTCTCGACGCCGCCCAGCGACTCGGCCAGCGTGAAGTACTGCAGACCGTCGACGAACGCGCGCACCGCCGCGCGCGGATCGGGACCCGACAGTTCGAACGACAGCATCGCGCCGAATCCCGACTGCTGGCGCGCGGCGACCGCGTGCCCGGGGTGCGAGGCCAGGCCCGGGTAGTGCACCTTCGCCACCGTCGGATGCGCGTCCAGCAAGTCGACGATGCCAGCGGTGTTCTCCTGGTGCACGCGCAGCCGCGCATCGAGCGTGCGCAGCCCGCGCAGGGTCAGGAAGCTGTCGAACGGCGAGCCGGTGATGCCCAGCGCATTCGCCCACCACGCCAGTTGCGCGTGCACCTCGGCATCGCGCGCGACCACCGCGCCGCCGACGACGTCGCTATGCCCGTTGATGTACTTGGTGGTCGAATGCAGCACCACGTCGGCGCCGAACGCGATCGGCCGCTGCAGCGCCGGCGACAGGAAGGTGTTGTCGACCACGGTCAGCGCACCGGCGCGCTGCGCGGCCTCGATGACGAAACGCAGGTCGGTGATGCGCAGCAAGGGATTGGAGGGCGTCTCGATCAGCACCAGCTTCGGCCTGCGGGCCAGCGCATCGGCCAGCGCGCGCGGGTCGGTGAGATCGGCGGTGACCAGTTCGAAATGCCCCTTGCGCGCCAGCGCATCGAACAGCCGCCAGCTGCCGCCGTAGGCGTCGTGCGGCACCACCAGCCGGTCGCCGGGCTGCAACAGCGTATTGAGCACCAGCGTGATCGCGGCCATGCCGGTCGGTGTGACCACCGCGCCGGCGCCGCCCTCGAGCGCGGCCAGCGCCTCGCCGAGCAGGTCGCGGGTGGGGTTGCCGCTGCGCGTGTAGTCGTACTCGCGCTTGCGCTCGAAGCCCTCGAAGCTGAAGTTGCTCGACAGCACGATCGGCGGGGTCACCGCGCCGTAGGCCGGATCGCGGTCGATGCCGGCGCGCACCGCGCGTGTGCCGGGGCGGCACGCGGCCGGATCGAAGGACGGGCTCTGGATGCTCATGCAGGATCTCCGTGGTCGGTGTCGCGCAGGGCGACGGCCAGGATGGCGTCGATGCGATCGGTTTCCTTGAGGAAGGCGTCATGGCCGTAGGGCGAGCGCAGCACGCGCAGCCGGCCGTGCGGGCCAAGGCCCTCGAGCAGCGTCACCGCGTCGGCCAGCGGTACCAGCCGGTCACCCTCGACCGCGACGACGGTCGTCGGCACCCGGATCTGCGCCGGCTCGATCCGATGCAGGTCGATCGATTCGGACAACCGCAGCCAGGCGGCGATCGGTGTACGGGCGACGTAGCGCGCACCGGCGGCGTCGAGATAGTCCTCGGCCGCCACGCGCACGCGGCCGTTGACGACCTCGGGCGCAGCGTCGAAGCGCTCGGCGAACTCCTCGGGCGTGCGGTAGCTGAGCATCGCGAACTGCCGGGCCAGCGACAGGCCTTGCGCGTCGGCGCACTGCAACTGCCCCAGCGCGACGGTCTGGCGCTGCAGCGCACGCCACGCGGCGGCATAGGGATGTGCGCGGTGCGCGCCGCTGACCGCGACCAGCCGCTGCAGCCGGCCGCCGTGGCGCACCGCGAACTGCAGTCCGACCAGCGCACCGTAGGAATAGCCGACAAAGGCGTGCAGCACCGGGATGTCGAGCGCGTCGAGCAGCGCAGCGATCGCATCGGCCTGGTCGGTGGTGTCGATCGGCGCATCGAGCGCGCCGTCGGCGCCGATGAAATCGAAGGCCAGCACCTGCGCACGCGCCGGGTCGAGCGCACGTCCCTTCCCGACCAGCGCCTCGGACCAGCCCGGCTCGGAATACGAAGCGCTCGAGGCGACATGGCGATGCGCGGAGATCCCGCCGGCCACGAACACCACCGGCGCACCGGGCCTGCCGCGCAGTTCGTAGCGCAGGCCGACGTGGCGCAGCCCAGCGTGGCGCATCGGCAGCGCGATATCGATGCGGCCGCGCACGGCGCGGTCTTCGGTCGCGGCGTTGGAGGGCGGCGACGTGGGCAAGAAGGCCGGATCGGGACCGGCATCGAGATAGCGGGGCGCGGTGTCGACAAGACTCATGGCGATGTCCAGGTGGGAACGGACCATCGCGTCTTGCGGGGGATGCCGGAAGCCGCCGACTCGGCGGATGCGTTGCCTCGATGTCGAAGCAACACACAACCATCTTCCGGTGGACGCACAGGTCCCCGCAGGACTTGGCACCGCGACGGGGCCCGCGCGGCGCGCGGATCCCATCAGGTTGCCCCGGCATCAAAGGGCCTGTCCCTCCGCCGGTCTCGATGGATGTCGCGCAGGTTGCCAGCGTCCACCCACGATGTCAATCGCTTCATCCGGATGCAGCGATGGAATTCGTACGGAGCAATGCCGCGGATCTGCCGCTGCGCCACCGATGGCGCCGGCGCCCAGGAACATCAGGCCAATAGCCGACGGGCGATGGCCCGGCATAATCGAGTGCATGCGCCGCTTCCCTCCTCCCGGTCAGGCCCGGCGCGCGAGCCCCCGCGGCCCGAGAGTCGGTGCCGCGCTCGCCAGCGGCCTTGCGGGCCTGGCGCTTGCGCTGCCACCGGCCGTCGTTTCGGCCCAGACGCCGTCCAGTGGCGCATGGCCGGCATCGCCGCCTGCGCCCACCCAGTGGTCGCCGGGAACCGCCGTGCCGCCAGTTGTCCGGCTGCAGCGGCAGCCCGTTGGCAGGCGCGTGAGCATCGTCGCGGAGAACACCCTGGCCGGCCCGGTGGAAGTGCTGCTGACCGCCGACGGCGCGACGCCGGGCAGCGATCCGCCGCTGCCGGCCCGGGCGACCGTCCCGGCGTATGGCCGCACGCTCGTGGCCTGGCTGCCCGATGCCGCCGACAGTGCGGTCACTCTCGCGCTCACCGCCGTGCCCGGCCATCCCGGCGCGCGCCCGCGCGATGTCGAGTACGGCTACCCGCTGCGCGGCGCCCCGCTGCGGGTCGCCCAGGGCTTCGGCGGTGGCTTCAGCCATCGCGCCCCCGAGCACGCCTACGCCGTGGATTTCGCGGTCGACGCAGGCACGCCGGTCCTGGCCGCGCGCGACGGCACCGTCATGCAGACCGAGGTCGCGATCGGGGGCAATACGCGCATCGGCACGGCGCACGACGACCCGGCCCGCGCGAACTTCGTGCGGGTGCTGCACGACGACGGCACGATGGCGCTGTACGCGCACCTGCAGCGCGGCGGCGTGATCGTCGCGCCGGGCGAGCGCGTGCGCCGCGGCCAGATCCTCGGCTTTTCCGGCGACACCGGCGCCAGCACCGGCCCGCACCTGCATTTCGCGGTCCAGGCCAACCGCGGCCTGCGCCTGGAATCGCTGCCGTTCCGCATGTTCGGCCCCGGCGGAATCCTGCGCTTCTCCGCGCCTCCACCGGACTGAACCGACCCGCCGCGTATAATCGCCGGCTCCCTGAAGCCTCGAGACCGCACGCGCGCGCGTGCGTCGCCTGCATGCCCGACGTCGCCACCGAAGCCGCCCGCCGCCGTACCTTCGCGATCATCTCGCATCCCGACGCCGGCAAGACCACCCTCACCGAGAAACTGCTGCTGTTCGGCGGTGCGATCCAGATGGCCGGCTCGGTCAAAGGGCGCAAGGCCGCCCGCCATGCGACATCCGACTGGATGGCGCTGGAGAAGGAGCGCGGCATCTCGGTCACCAGTTCGGTGATGCAGTTCCCCTACGAGGGCCGCATCGTCAACCTGCTCGACACGCCCGGCCACGCCGACTTCGGCGAGGACACCTATCGCGTGTTGACCGCGGTCGATTCGGCCTTGATGGTCATCGACGTCGCCAAGGGCGTCGAGGAGCGCACGATCAAGCTGATGGAGGTGTGCCGCATGCGCGACACACCGATCATGACCTTCATCAACAAGCTCGACCGCGAGGGCAAGGACCCGGTCGACCTGCTCGACGAGGTCGAGCGGGTGCTCGGCATCCAGTGCGCCCCGGTGACCTGGCCGATCGGCATGGGCCAGCGCCTGAAGGGCGTCGTGCACCTGCTCACCGGCGAGGTGCACCTCTACGAGCAGGGACGCAACTTCACCCGCCAGGACTCGACGATCTTCCCGTCGCTGGACGCGCCCGGCCTGGCCGCGCGGATCGGCGAGGCGATGCTGGCCGACCTGCGCGACGAACTGGAGCTGGTGCAGGGCGCCAGCCATCCGTTCGACCTTGCGGCCTATCGCGCCGGGCGGCAGACGCCGGTGTTCTTCGGCTCGGGCGTCAACAACTTCGGTGTGCAGCCGCTGCTCGATTTCTTCGTCGAACACGCACCGCCGCCGCAACCGCGGCCGACCACCACGCGTACGGTGGCGCCGCAGGAAGACAAGCTAACCGGCTTCGTGTTCAAGATCCAGGCCAACATGGACCCGCAGCACCGCGACCGGGTCGCGTTCATGCGCGTGTGCTCGGGTCGGTTCGCCGCCGGCATGAAGGCCTTCCACGCGCGCAGCGGCAAGGAGCTCAAGCTCGCCAATGCGCTGACGTTCATGGCCAGCGACCGCGAAATCGCCGCCGAGGCCTATCCGGGCGATGTGATCGGCATCCACAACCACGGCACGATCTCGATCGGCGACACGTTCACCGAAGGCGAACCGATCGCCTTCACCGGCATCCCCAACTTCGCGCCCGAGCTGTTCCGCCGTGCGCGCCTGCGTGACCCGCTCAAGCTCAAGCAGTTGCAGAAGGGCCTGGCGCAGCTCAGCGAGGAAGGCGCGACCCAGTTCTTCAAGCCGCTGATGAGCAACGACCTGATCCTGGGCGCGGTCGGCGTGCTGCAGTTCGACGTGGTCGCCTACCGGCTCAAGGACGAGTACGGCGTGGACGCGATCTTCGAGCAGGTGCAGGTCTCGACTGCGCGCTGGATCCGCTGCGCGGACCCCAAGACGCTCGAGGACTTCCGCGACAAGCACGCAGGCAATCTCGCGATCGACGCGGCCGACCAGTTGGTCTATCTGGCGCCGACCCGGGTGAACCTGCAACTGGCCGAAGAGCGCGCACCGGGTGTCGAGTTCCTGGCCACGCGCGAGCATGCGCACGCGATGCCGGCCGTCTGACGGCCGGCTCGACCGGCGCGGTCTGACAGGACCGCGCCGCGGGGGTCATAATCCGGTCGGTCCCTCCCCCGCCGGACACCCATCATGCCCTCCCCCGCCCTGTCGCTCCGCGAGAAGCGCGAGGAATTCGCCAGCGCGCTGACCCACGGCCTCGGCGCGACCGCCGCACTGGCGGCGAGCGCAGTGCTGATCACGCTCGCCGCGCTGTTCGGCAACGGCTGGCAGCTCGGCGCCTCGATCGTCTTCGGCGTCACGCTGCTGCTGCTCTACCTGGCCTCGACGCTCTATCACGCCGTCCACCATCCGGTCCTCAAGGGCCGGCTGAAGGTGTTCGACCATTGCGCGATCTACCTGCTGATCGCCGGCACCTACACCCCGTTCACGCTGATCGGGCTGCGCGGCACACTGGGCTGGTGGCTGTTTGGCACCATCTGGACGCTGGCATTGGCCGGCGTTGTCTTCAAGCTGTTCTACACCGGCCGCTTCCGTGGCCTGTCGACCGCGATCTATGTGGCGATGGGCTGGCTGGTGGTGATTGCGATCGGCCCGGTCGCCGCTGCGCTCGATACCTGGACGCTGAGCTGGATCATCGCCGGCGGCGTGTTCTACACCCTGGGCACGTTCTTCTATATGCGCGAGTCGATTCCCTACGCGCATGCGATCTGGCACCTGTTCTGCATCGCCGGCAGCGTCTGCCACTACGTCGCGGTGCTGGCGCAGGTCGTCCCGGCACGCTGAAGCCAATGGCTGGCGGCGCCGACCGCGCAGCCGGGCGCTGAACGCGCCGCAACGGATTCACCCGGGCTTGATCGATCCGGCGGGATGGTGCCTCGCAAACAGGATGCGAGCCGCGATGACCGATTCCACGCCCACTGCCGTACCGCCGCAGCGTCCGCCCGCCGCACGCCTGCGCGGCGCGTTCTCCGGACACCCAGGGCGCATCGTGCTGGGGGTGATCGCAGTCCTGGTGCTGCTGCTGCTCATCTTCTGGGACTGGAACTGGTTCAAACGCCCGGTCGAGCGCATCGTCCACGCGCAGACAGGACGCGTGCTGCAGATCGGCGGCGACCTCGATGTCGACCTGGGTCGGGTGACCACCGTGCGTGCGGACCGTCTGCGTTTCGCCAACGCCGACTGGGCCAAGGACAGGACCATGGCCGCGGCAGACCGGCTGGAGCTGCAGGTCGAGGTCTTCCCGCTGCTGCGTGGCCGTATTCGACTGCCCGAGATTCGGCTGGCGCGCCCGGTCCTGCTGCTCGAGACCAATCCCGACGGCGGTGGCGGCAACTGGACGCTCGACATGGGCGATGGCGACGGCGAGCCGATGCAGATCCGCCGTCTCTGGGTCGACGATGGGCGCCTGCGCTTCGTCGACGCACCGAGCAAGACCCGCGTCGATGTACGCCTGGCCAGCCGGCCCTCGCGCGCGGGCGCCGACGCCGCGCCGGCGATTGCGATCGAGGGTGACGGCCAGTGGAGCGGCAACCGCTTCACGCTCGAAGGCGTGGCCGAGTCGCCGCTCGCGCTGCAGGACGAAGACAAGCCCTACCACCTCGACCTGCGCGCGTCGGCGGGCACGACCCACGCACACGCGCGCGGCAGCCTCACCGCGCCGTTCGAACTGCGCGACTTCGACCTGCAGTTCGCGCTGTCGGGCCGCAACCTGGACCATCTGTACCCACTGGTCGGCGTCGCGTTGCCCGACACCCCGCCCTACGCCCTCGACGGGCGCCTGACTCGCGACGGCCAGACCTGGCATTACGATGGCTTCACCGGCAAGGTCGGCCAGAGCGACCTCGGCGGGTCGGCCGCTTTCACCGTCGGCGGCGAGCGACCGTTCCTGAAGGCCGACCTGGTGTCCAGACGCCTGGATTTCGATGATCTGGCCGGCTTCATCGGCGGCACCCCGGACGCCGAAGGCGATACCCCACTGGATCCCGAACTCGTCCAGCGCGAACAGGCGCTGGCCGCAAAGGGCAAGGTGATTCCCGACACCCCCTATGAACTGGGCAAGTTGCGCTCGATGGACGCCGACGTGCGTTTGCGTGCGCAACGCATCAATGCCCCCAAACTGCCGATCGACGACATGGATGCCCACCTCAAGCTCGAGGCCGGACTGCTCCGGCTCGATCCGCTGAACTTCGGCGTCGCGGGCGGCAACATCCGCTCGACCATCCGGATGGATGCGCGCAACGACACCATCGACACCCGGCTCCAGGCCAGCGTCCGCCGCGTCGACCTGGGCGGCCTGTTCCCCGACACCGCCCTCGCCAGCCAGGCAGTGGGCAAGATCGGCGGCGATTTCACCCTCGCCGGCACCGGCAACTCGGTTGCCGCGATGCTGGGCAGCGCCAATGGCGACATCGCCGTCGGAATGGGCAAGGGCCGGGTCAGCAACATGCTCGTCGAATTGGCGGGGATCGACATCTACGAAACCCTGAAGTACCTGATCGGCAAGGACAAGCAGATTCCGGTGCGCTGCGCATTCGCTGATTTCGGCGTACAGAAGGGCGTCATGCAAAGTCGCGCGCTAGCATTCGACACCACCGACACGCTCATCGTCGGCGACGGCCGCATCGATCTCGGCCAGGAGACGCTGGACCTGGAACTGCGCCCGCGGCCCAAGGACCGCAGCATCCTCGCGCTGCGCTCGCCGCTGGTGATCGGCGGCACCTTCGCCGATCCCAGTTTCCGCCCCGACATGGCCCGCCTGGGCCTGCGTGGCGCGATCGCCCTTGCGCTCGGCTCGATCGCGCCGCCTGCAGCACTGCTGGCGACCCTGGAGTTGGGCGGCGGCGAGGACAGCGACTGCGGCGGCGCCTACGCCAAGTGAGCCTCAGCGGCCGTGGCGGTCGTCGCCTGGATTGTCGACCGCCGGCGCGGCAGCCCCCGCCGGGTGCCAGTCGCGGATGAAGTAGAGCGGACGCTGCTTGGACTCCTCGTACAGGCGGCCCAAGTACTCCCCGATCACGCCCAGCGCCACCAGTTGCACGGCGCCCAGGAACAGGATCACGGCCATCATCGTCGGCCAACCGGCCACGCGGTCGCCGAACAGCATCGCCTTGGCGATGACCCACAGCGCGAACGCGAAGGCCCCGAACGCGGTGAACACACCCACGTAGGTCGCCAGGCGCAACGGCGCGGTCGAGAAACTGGTCACGCCTTCGAGCGCGAAGTTCCACAGCCGCCAGAAGCCGAACTTCGTGCGCCCCGCCAGACGCGCATGCCGCTGGTAAGGCAACGCGACGCGGTTGAATCCGATCCAGCCGAACAGCCCCTTCATAAAGCGGTGCCGCTCGCGCAACTGGCGCAGCGCGGCCAGCGCACGCGGCGAGAGCAACCGGTAGTCGCCCGTATCGGCCGGCACGGGTGTCTTGGCGAGCCGCTGCATCACCCGATAGAACACGTGCGCGGTGAGCTTCTTGATCCACCGCTCGCCCTCGCGGCTGACCCGGGTCCCGTGGACATCGTCGTAGCCCTGGCGCCACAGCGCGACGAAGCGCGGGATCAGTTCCGGCGGATCCTGGCCGTCGGCATCGAGGATCATCGCCGCCCCCTCCGTGACCAGGTCCAGGCCGGCGGTCAGCGCGATCTCCTTGCCGAAGTTGCGCGACAGCCGTAGCAGCGACACGCGGCGATCCGATACCGCCAGCCCCTGCAGCACCTCCCAGGTTCCGTCGGTACTGCCGTCGTCGACATACAGCACGCCGACATCGATCCCGTCGTCGGCGAGCGTGTCCATGACCGCCGCGATCCTGGGGTGCAACAGCGGTAGCGACCGCGCCTCGTCGAACGCGGCGATGACGATCGTCAGCCGCTCGGCCTGCACGCCGGCGCTCATCGCAGCGCCTCCAGATAGCCCTCGCCGCCGATCTGGCGCGCATTGCGTTCAATCCACTGTGCCCGGCGCTGCACATACGGACCCGGACGCGCGGCGTTGTAGCGCCGCGGACTCGGCAGTACCGCCGCCAGCCGCGCACTCTGCGCACGCGATAGTTGCGCCGCGTCCTTGCCGAAATGCGCGCGCGCGGCCGCCTGGGCGCCGTAGATGCCGTCGCCGAACTCGGCGACGTTCAAGTAGACCTCCAAGATCCGGGTCTTGGGCCAGAGCAGTTCGATCAGCACCGTGTACCAGGCCTCCAGCCCCTTGCGCACCCAACTGCGCCCGCTCCACAGAAACAGGTTCTTCGCCGTCTGCTGGCTGATCGTGCTCGCGCCCCGGGTCGAGCGGCCACGCGCGTTGTGCGCGCGTGCACGCTCGATCGCCTCGAGATCGAAGCCGCGGTGCCGCGCGAAGTTCTGGTCCTCGGCGGCGATCACCGAGACCGCGAGCGACGGCGCGATCTGATCCAGATCGCGCCACTGGTGGTAGAGCACGAAATCGGCCTCGCCGCCGGTCCAGGCCTCGACCTGGCGGAGCGCCATGACCGTCGAGAACGGCGGATCGATCACGCGCAGCACCAGGACCTGCAGCACGGTGAACCCGATCGCCAGCACCGGCAGCCACAGCAGCCGGCGCAGCCACCGGCGCCGACGCGGTGCCACATCCCGATGTCCAACGCCTGCTTGCGCCGCGTTGCCCTCGCCCCCATCTTCTCGAACCGACTGCATCATGGCGGCCACTGTATCGGGCACGCCCGATGCCGCCAATCGCCGCCGCTTTCCGACGAACCCATGACCGAAACCTCCGCTCCCGACAGCGACCGGCTGTCCCGCTTCCTGCTCCAGCGCGCCGGCGTGCGCGGCGTCCGCGTGCACCTGACCGAGACCTGGCGCCGGGTCCTGGCGAACGCCCGCTATCCCGCCTCGGTCGAAGTCCTGCTGGGCGAGGCCTGCGCGGCCGCCGCACTGTTCACCGGCCATGCCAAGGTCGATGGGCGGCTGTCGGTGCAACTGCGCGCATCCGGCCCGCTGCGCGCGCTGTTTGCCGAATGCACTGCCGCCGGCACCATCCGCGGCATCGCGCGGATCGCCGAGACGGGCGCTGCGACCATCTCGCGCGACCTGCGCGCGCTCGGCGACGACGCGATCCTGGCGCTGACGATCGAAAACCCCGCCCAGGGCCGCGACCCGATGCGCTACCAGGGCCTGGTCGGCCTGCAATCCGAATCGCTGTCGGGTGCGTTCGAAGACTACTTCCGCCAGTCCGAACAACTGCCCACGCGCGTGCTGCTCGCGGTCGAAGGCGACCACGCCGCCGGGCTGATGCTGCAGAAGCTGCCGGGCGACGAGGGCGACGAGGACGGCTGGAACCGGGCGAGCATCCTGTTTGACACGCTCTCGACCGGCGAACTGCTTCGATGGCCCGTCGAGACGCTGTTGGCGCGCTTGTTTCCCGACGACGATCCGCAGTTGCTCGGCGAACGCCCGCTGGCCTTCGCCTGCTCGTGTTCGCGCGAGCGCGTGGAGGCGATGCTGGTCTCGCTGGGCGAAACGGAGGCCCGCGCGGCGGCCATCGATGGCGAGGCGTCAGTGACTTGCGAGTTCTGCGGTCGTGTCTACCGATTCTCCGAGGACGAGATCGAGCGCTTGCTCGCGGCCCCGGTGGCCAGCGGCGAGGTCTCGGACCGGTTGCAGTAGGGGCCCTGCCGGAACAGCGGCAGGATTGTTAAATAAACATAAACCCTCTAGAGTAGGGTCGGTGAATCTGGGGAACTTCCCGGCAACGACCGGGTCACATCGGCCATGCGACTGTCCTTGACGCCACTGCTGCTCGCCTCGTCCCTCGCGCTGTGCATGGCGACGGGTGCGCATGCGCAGGAAAGGCGCAACCAGACCGTGCTGCCGGTCCTCGACACTTCCGGCAAGGTCGAAGCCTTCCTCGTCCTCGAACCGGCCACGCCGCACCAGGCGGGCGGACGCTGGCGCATGGGCGAAAACCGATTCGACGCCGCCTTCGGCCTGGAACCCGGCAGCTCGCTGGCCTTGCTGTGCAGCCCGGGCAGCAGCTTCAACGGCGCCGTGAGCAGCCTGGCGCGCAACTGCCAACTCGCTTCGCTCGACGACCCGGCCCCCGGCAACCGTCGGGCGACCGCGACCGCGTCCTTCAGCCGCCCCAGTGGCGGCGCCGGCGTGACGCTCGGCGAAGGCCGCGACACCCTTCCCGGCTGGCTGACCCCGGCACGAGGCGGCTCCGCCGGCCGGGTCGACGTCCACGACCTGACCGTGTTTGCCAGGAAGAACATCGGCGACGACGCGTATGTCTCGCTGGCCGGGACACTCGCCAAGGCCACCCTGATCCCGTCGGCGACCGCCCCGGCCGACCTCAGCGGACATTGGACCAGCAGCAGCGTCAGCGTCGGCGGCGGCATCGGGCGCTTCAGCGCCAACATCGTCGGCCAGGTGGTCGACACCCCGGGGCTTCCGAAGTGGGAAGGCCTGGGCGTAGGCGTCAGCTGGCGCACGCCCTGGAGCGGCCAGCTCACCGTCGGCGCCGAGAACGTCGTCACCCGCGGAAAGAACCCGTTCTCGCGCATGGCCGACCTGCCCGACGACGACGGCGCCGTGCCGTACATCCGGTACCAGCAGGATCTGTGAAGGGCGCCATCGGCGCCCTTTTTTGTCTTGCCCCTTTCCATGCGAGCAGACAGACTGAATGCCTATTCAGCTTGAAGGGCGTGATATCGCCGATCTCCGCAATTTCACGCCGCGCAAGCATTTCGTTAACGGAGCTTTAATTTTTCTCTCGCCCTCGCTAGTATCGGGTGCAACCTTGCTGGATTTGGCGTTTCGCTTGACGCCTGCGGCGGGTTCCCCTGGGGAAATCCCAAGACTGACTTGGAGAGAGGAATGAAGTTGAAGACCACAAAGCTTGGCGGCGCGATTGCGTTCGCGCTTGTCGCCGGCGCAACGGCGTCTGCAGCTACAAGTACCGCGAGTGCGCAGGAAGCCCAAACGCTAGATCGTGTCGAGGTACTGGGATCCCGCATTCAGCGCTCAGAGTCCGAGGCTGCATTGCCCGTGCTCGCAATCACCAGGCAAGAGTTAGAAGCCACTGGCCTCACTCAGGTATCTGACGTCCTTCGCGAGATCAGCGCAAACGGCCCATCCCTCAGCCTGAACACCAACAACGGCAACACGAGTGGCAACTCCAGCGTCAATCTCCGTAATTGCGCGGCCAATCGCACGCTGGTGCTGGTGAACGGCCGACGCTGGGTGAGTGACAACGGCCTCAGCGGCTCGGTGGACCTCAATTCGATTCCATTCGCTGCGGTTGAGCGGGTAGAAGTTCTGAAAGACGGCGCTTCAGCTCTGTACGGCTCGGACGCAATCTGCGGCGTCGTCAACATCCAAACCCGCCGGGATTTTGATGGCGCGCAGTTCAACGCGAACTACGGGCAGTACTCGCAGGGCGACGGCGCTCGGGAATCCTATGACTTTACGGTTGGCGGAACGACTGAGCGCTTCTCCGGCCTTCTGAGCTTGTCCTACAACAAGCAAGATTCGATCTCTGCCGGCGATCGGGCGATCTCCGCGGTTCCGCTTTATGGGTTCCCGGCGACGGTATCGGCTCCGGGACGCGCGAGCCCGGTCGGCCCATATGGCAACTTCACAGTTGCAGGACGCAACCTCATTCTCGACCCCTCGAACTCGGGCTGCTTACCCAATCAAGTCTGTTCCCCAACAACGCAGTCTGACTTCCGGCCATTTAACTTCCTCACCGACGGCTACAACTTTGCGCCCGACAACTATCTGGTTCAGCCGCAAAAAACCTACTCCGTTTTCGGCCAAGTCGGCTACCAGCTTCACGACGCCGTCCGCTTCACTAGTGACGTGTTCTACACCAATCGCACTGGTGAAGCTCAGCTGGCAGCTCAGCCTCTGTCACCCCTGACCATCTCCTCGGCCAGCATTTACAACCCCTTCGGCGTGGATATCGTCGGGGCCGCCTTCCGGCCCACCAATTTCCCGCGCGTGTACGGACAGGAGCAGGATACATGGCGCTTTAGCGCAGGCCTTGATGGCTTCTTCGAACTCGGCGAACGCTTCTTCAACTGGGACGTTGGATACTCATACTCTCAGAACAAGCAATTGCAGCCGAAGAACGGTTTCTACTTCTCCACGCGCGTCAATCAAGCAACCGGCCCCTCATTCATCGACAGCGCTGGTGTAGCCCGCTGCGGAACCCCGACGCAGATCATCGCCAATTGCGTGCCCATGAACGTACTGGGCGGCCCAACCGGCTTCACGCAGGACATGTTCGATTGGATCGCGGTCAATCCGAAGAATGTCCAGAAGTCCACCTTGGAATCAGCAACCGCCAACCTCAGCGGCGAACTGTTCGAACTTCCGGCAGGCATGCTTGCCTTCGCATTTGGACTCGAACATAGGAAAGAGTTCGGCTCAAACGAACCTGACCCGTTGACCGCCGCGGGTTTGGTGCTCGGCGACAATCCATTCCTGCCGACGCGCGGCAGCTACAGCGTCGACGAAGCCTATCTCGAACTCCAAGTCCCCCTGCTGAAAGACGCATTCTTGGCCAAGTCGCTCGAGCTGTCACTTGCGGGCCGTTATTCGGACTACTCCACATTCGGCGACACCACCAACCCTAAGGCTAGCTTTCGCTGGCAGATGGTAGACGACCTGCTCGTCAGAGGCTCATGGGGTGAAGGATTCCGCGCACCCTCTGTATCGGAGTTGTTTGCGGGCTCGGCGACGGGTCGCCCGTCCTTCTCTGACCCCTGCAATGCAACAAATCCAACGTTCCAATCCAGTGCGGCGACTCGTGAACTGTGTCGCGCAACGGGCGCTCCAGAGGGCTTTGTCTCTCGCCTGTCTCAAACATACGCAACCACCGGTGGCAACACCAACCTCCAGCCTGAAACCTCCGTATCCAAGACACTTGGACTGGTTTACTCACCGCAATGGCTTCCGGGTTTCGATACGTACGTCGACTGGTACAACATCACCATTCGCAATGCAGTCGGATCGTCAGCGGCGCAGACTATTCTCAACGAATGCTACCAGCAGCTCAACCTCAACAGTTGCTCGTTGATCACTCGCGATACCGCCGGCGCGGTCAATGGCAACATCGGCGAAGTTTCCGCCATTATGGCCCAGAACACGAACTTCGTTGGCGGCCTGGAGACTGAAGGTTTTGATTTCGGCGCGGCCTATAGGTTCGAAACTGCTCGGCTTGGAAATTTCCAGCTCCGCATGGACAACACCTACGTGAGCTACTTCGGTGACGTGGGTCAAATCCAGCGCGGCGAACTCAACGGCGATGGCCGCATCTCCGCTGGCAATGTAGTCGGCACCGTGGCAGGGAACTCGTCGACCGGCGCTCCGCGTCACCGCTTGCGCTCCAGCCTGACTGCGAATTGGCAGTACGCCGACTTCAACGCCTCTGTTACGTTGGAGTATCGCAGTCGCGTTCGTGAAAGCTGCACCATGTTCCGCGATACGGCACTTGCGCTGGGCGCAGTCGATCCACAGTACCTGGACCTTGTGAACATGTGTTCGGACCCCGACCGCATTGTGGACCAGTACGAGTTTGTTCCCGGCTCCAGCACCGTCATTGGGGTTCCTCGCAGGGCACCCACGAACTATTTTGGAGGCGTCACCTACACGCATGCCCAGGCGAGCTGGAAGTCGCCTTGGAACTCGAAGATCACGGCAGGCGTTCGTAATCTGTTCGATAAAGAACCGCCGCTGTCTTCTAACGCGTTCTCAAACACCTTTGACGCTCAGTACTTGATCCCCGGCAGGTTCATTTACTTCAACTACCAGCAGAACTTCTGAGGCATTACTAGATTCACATCTAGGCAGTAAAGCGACGGCTCCATATGGAGCCGTCGCTTTTTTACCGCCTTGCCTGAGTAGTTTCTTCCTCGTGGGCACATCTTACGTGCAGCACAGAGCAAGCGAAGAAGCCCTCACCTCGGCACCAGCGTCCTCGCCAAGTGCTCGACATAGGCGTCGAACTCCTCCTGCTGCATGCGGGCCTGGTGCAATTGCAGGTTCAGCTGCAGGAAGCCGACGTAGGCGGCGTAGGTCAGGCGCGCGCGGTGCTGGGCGTCCTCGCGGGCGAGTCCGGCCTGGCGGAACGACGCGGTCAGGTAGTCCAGGCGGCGCTTGGACACGCGCTCGATGACCGGCTGCACCGTGGCGTGATCCTGCGCCTTGAGCAGGGCGCTGTAGATGACGTGCGATTTGTACTCGCGCGCGACCATGTGGAACAGCGCGCGCAGGCGCTCGCGTGCGTCGGGCATCGATTCGAGCGCGCCGAACAGGGCCTCCTGCTCGACGTTCTCCCAGCGCTCGAGCGCGGCCTGCAACAAGGCGTCTCGGGACGGGAAATGCCAGTAGAAGCTGCCCTTGGTCACGCCGAGGCGGCGGGCCAGGGGTTCGACGGCGACGGCCTGCACGCCGGCTTCGGCGATCAGGTCCAGCGCCGCCTGGGCCCAGTCGTCGGCGCTCAGGCGCCCCTGGCGCTCGGGCGCAGTGGTGCCGGTCCGGGCGGTGCCCGCGGCGGGCGGTGAAGCGGATTTGCTCATCGCGACAGTCTATCCATACGCCTGCGTCGGCAACAGTATCGACGCTGCGAAGACGCGCCGCGGCGCAGCATTGACTTCGGTCGTTCGCATTACCATACTCGACCGTACGGTCAAGATCGGCCCATTGGGGCGACGTCTCCGTCGCCCTCCCGCCTGCCTCGCCGACTGTCGGAGTCCATGATGAGTGTCGCGATCCCCTTCCTCGCCTTTCTCCTTGCCGGCGCGTTCGCCGCCTACCACCGGCTGCGACTCGCCTACTGGGCCGCGATCACGATCACGTTGTTGCTGGCCTGCTGGCTGCTTGGCGCCAATGCCACGGCGACCGTCGTCGCCGCCGTCGTCGTCGCGCTGATCGCGGTGCCGCTGTTGATCGCGCCGGTGCGCAAGGCGCTGATCACCGCGCCGCTGCTGACGTTCTTTCGCAAGGTACTGCCGCCGCTGTCGAAGACCGAGCGCATCGCGCTGGAAACCGGTTCGGTCGGCTTCGAGGGCGAGCTGTTCACCGGCGATCCGGACTGGAACATTCTGCTGAACTATCCCAAGCCGCAGCTCACCGCCGAGGAACAGGCCTTCCTCGATGGGCCGGTCGAGACGCTGTGCGCGATGGTCGACGACTGGGAGCTGACCCATGTCCATGCCGACCTGCCGCCCGAGTTGTGGGCCTACATCAAGGAGAACCGCTTCTTCGGGATGATCATCCCCAAGGCCTACGGCGGTCTGGGCTTCTCGGCGCTCGCGCACCACAAGGTCATCCAGAAGCTGGCGTCGGTCTCGAGTGTGGTCAGCTCCACGGTCGGCGTGCCGAACTCGCTCGGTCCGGGCGAGCTGCTCAACCATTACGGCACCCAGGAGCAGAAGGACTACTACCTGCCGCGCCTGGCGGTCGGCCAGGAGGTGCCCTGCTTCGGCCTGACCGGTCCGTTCGCCGGCTCGGACGCGACCTCGATCCCCGACTACGGCATCGTCTGCAAGGGCGAGTGGAACGGCGCCAACGTGCTTGGTGTGCGGCTGACGTTCGACAAGCGCTACATCACGCTGGCGCCGGTCGCCACCTTGATCGGTCTGGCCTTCCGCATGTACGACCCCGAGGGTCTGATCGGCGATACCCAGGACATCGGCATCACGCTGGCGCTGCTGCCGCGCGACACCCCTGGCGTTGAGATCGGCCGCCGCCATTTCCCGCTCAACTCGCCGTTCCAGAACGGCCCGATCCGCGGCAAGGATGTCTTCATTCCGCTGAGCCAGTTGATCGGCGGCGCCGAGATGGCCGGCAAGGGCTGGAACATGCTCAACGAGTGCCTGGCGGTCGGCCGTTCGATCACGCTGCCGTCGACGGCGAGCGGCGGTGCGAAGGCCGGCGCGGTGATCACCGGCGCCTATGCGCGCATCCGCAAGCAGTTCGGGCTGTCGGTCGGACGCTTCGAGGGTGTCGAGGAAGCGCTGGCGCGCATCGGCGCCAAGGCCTACGCGATCAGCGCGCTGTCGCAGGCCACGGCAGCCGCGGTGGACCGTGGCGATGTGCCGTCGGTGCCGTCGGCGATCGCCAAGTACCACTGTACGACGATGAGCCGCGAGGTCATCAGCGACGTGATGGACGTGATCGGCGGCAAGGGCATCATCCTGGGGCCGCGCAACTTCGCCGGCCGCAACTGGCAGGCCGCGCCGATCGCGATCACCGTCGAGGGCGCGAACATCATGACGCGCAGCCTGTTGATCTTCGGCCAGGGTGCGATCCTGTGCCATCCGTGGGTCATGAAGGAGATGAAGGCCGCGCAGGACCCCGATACCGCGGCGGGCCTGGAGGCGTTCGATCGCAGCCTGTTCGGGCACATCGGCTTTGCAATCTCCAATGCGGTGCGCTCGTTCTGGTTCGGCCTGACCGGCGCACGGATCGGCGCGGCACCCGGCGATGCCTACACCCGGCGCTACTTCCGCAAGCTCGACCGCTACTCGGCCAATCTTGCGCTGATGGCCGACGTGTCGATGCTGATGCTCGGCGGCAAGCTGAAGTTCAAGGAGTCGCTGTCGGGCCGGCTCGGCGATGTGCTCAGCCACATCTACATGACCAGTGCGATCCTCAAGCGTTATCACGACGAGGGCGCGCCCGAAGCGGACAAGCCGCTGCTGGCCTGGGCATTCCACGACAGCGTGCACAAGATCGAGACCGCGCTGTCGGCGGCGCTGCGCAACTTCCCGATCCGTCCGGTCGGCTGGCTGATGTGGGCACTGATCTTCCCGCTCGGCCGCCGCGCCGAGGCGCCCGGCGACCGCTTGGGGCACCGTGTGGCGGCCTTGCTGATGAGTCTCAACGATGCGCGCGAGCGCCTGGCCGATGGCGTGTTCCTGCAGCCGACCGAGCGCAATCCCGGCGGCCGCATCGCCAGCTACCTCGCCAAGGCGGTCGCGGCCGAGCCGGTGGAGCGCAAGTTCCTCAAGGCGCTCAAGAGCAAGGGCATCGAGGCGCTGGACTACGACGCCCAGTTGGATGAGGCCGTGCGCGAAGGCCATATTAGTGCCGAGGAGCGTGGGCTGCTCGAGGAACTGCGCGCGCTGACGCTCGACACGATCACCGTTGACGACTTCGACCCCGAGGAACTGCGCTCGGCCGGCTATCGCGACCTGGTCGCACGCCGCCGGGAAGACGGGTCACGCGAAGCAGCCTGAGGCTGCGATCTGCGTTCCCCAACGGGCACGGTCCTCCTGCAGGCCGTGCCCGTTTTCGTCTCTGGAGCCCGGCATGCCATCGAGCAGCCTTGCTGCTTTCGACGCCGCCCTGCTCATCGCCTGCGGCGTGCACAGCCTGGCCTTTGCGGTCTTCCACTTTGCGTTCTGGCGCTTGTTCGGGTGGCCGTGCACGCTGCACGCCACGACAGTCGCCAACCGCGCGATCGTGCAGATTGCCAATGCGCAGCTCGTGCTGGTGTTCTTCGGTGTCGCGTGGCTGTGCCTGGCGATGCCGGGCGCACTCGCCGGCACGTCGCTGGGCCATGCGATGCTCGCCGGCATAGCGGCCTTTTGTTGGCTGCGGCTGACGATGCAGTTCGTCTGGCTCCGTGTGCACCATCGACTGGTGCACCTGCTCAGCGCGCTGTTCCTGCTCGGCGCGCTGATGTTCACCGCCCTGGCGGTGCGTGGGTTCGCATCGGGTTGAACACCGGTCGCGCGCCACTGCACAGGCGAAGCTAGATGATCGGATCGCGCTCGCGATCGGGCAGCCGGCGCTCGGCACGGACCACGCGCCAGGCGCCGGCCAGCATGCCTGCGGCGATGCCCACGCCGGCCAGGAACACCACCTGCGAACCCAGCGCGGCCAAGGCCTTGTGCACCCAGACGAAAGTGACATCGCCGCCGCGATAGACCGCGGTGTCGATGACCGCCTTGGCCTTGTAGCGCGACTCGCGATCCACCCGGGTGTAGAGCGTCTCGCGTGCCGGCTTCGACAGCGAGAACTCGCTGGCCCGGGTCGCGACCTGGACCACCGCCACCAGCAGCGGATACGGCGAGGCCGCGAGGAGCGAGAAGCCGACCAGAATTGCGCAGGCCGGCAACAGCAGCAGCGGCGCCACACCGAAGCGGCGCAGCAACCAGCGGGTGAGCAGCAACTGGACGAGGATCGTCAGCCCGTTCACGGCCCAGTCGATCGTCGAGTAATAGCGCGTGGCCGCCTCGGCAGTCGCGTACGACGCGCGCACGATCGCCGCCTGTTCGTTGTAGAGCAGCGTTCCGACGCCGACACCGAAGAACATCAGCAGCGCCAGCCCGCGCAGCAGCGGATCGCGGACGATCAACTTCAGCCCGGCCCAGACCGAGCCGCCGATCGCACGCTCGTCCTGCGCGGCGCGGCGCGCCTCGTTGCGGCGTGCCCAGGCCCGCAGCTTGAGGATGCACAGCAGGCAGACGGCCAGAAAGCCTGCGCTGATCAGCGGCAGGTTCCCGACCCCGATGCGTCCGACCAGCAATGTCGTGATCAGGGGCCCGAGAAACGCGCCGATCGTCCCGCCCGCGCCGATGTAGCCGTAGCAGCGTTTGGCGTGCGCATCATCGAACACGTCGGCCATGAAGCTCCAGAACACGCTGACCGCGAACAGGTTGAACACCGCGATCCAGATGAAGAACAGCGCGCCGCGCCCGGGCAAGGCGCTGTCGAAGGCCCACCGGAACGCCATGAGACACGCGATGAAGATCAGATAGACCACAGGCAGGAAGACCCGCCTGGGAAAACGCGACACCAGCGCGCCGTAGAGCGGCTGCAACACCAGCATCACGAAGAAGGTGCCGGTGAACAGCACCTGGAGCGTGAGCTCGCCCAGTGCGATCCCGCGCGAGGCGGCCCAGTCGAGCATGAAGCCTGGGAAGATGGCGACCGCGTCGGTTGAGGCGCCCATCGCATCACGCACCGGGCGCAGCACGTAGTAGCCGCACAGCAGGCAGAAGAAGTACAGCAGCGCCCACCACAGCGGCGGCGACTCGCGCAGCGCACGCCGGAACTGGCCGCGCCCGTGGGGAGCATCGGCGTCAACGTCGGTCATCGGGACACGTGCGGGAGGCGGCTGTCGACGCGCACGTTAGCCGATGACCCCGGCTACCGCCAGCGCTGTGCACCGCGCCCGCCTATCCTTGTCGCCCCGCCCTGCCCACGCATCCGATGCCCCCAACGCCTCCGCCCGTCTACGACTACATCATCGTCGGCGCCGGCGCCGCCGGTTGCGTACTCGCGCACCGGCTCAGCGCCGATCCGCAGCTCCAGGTGCTGCTGCTCGAAGCCGGCCCGAACGACACCCACCCGTTCCTGCACATGCCCGCGGCGGCGGGCAAGCTCCGCGGCCGGGGCGTGACCTGGGACGACACCACCGCGCCGCAGCCGCAGCTCGCCGGACGCACCCTGCGATGGCCGCACGGGCGGGTGCTGGGCGGCTCGAGCGCGATCGACGCGATGTGCTACACCCGCGGCGCCCCGGCCGACTACGACGACTGGGCCGCCCACGGCGCCGAGGGCTGGGCCTGGCGCGACGTGCTGCCGTGGTTCCGACGGGCCGAAGGCAACATCCGCGGCGGCGACATGCTGCACGGCGGCGATGGGCCGCTGACGGTCTCCGACCTGCGCCATGTCGACCCACGCACGCGGATGTTCATCGAAGCAGCGCGCCAGGCCGGGCTGCCGGCCACGACCGATTTCAATGGCCCCGACCCACACGGCGTGGGCCTGTACCAGGTGACCCAGCGCGAGGGCGCACGCTGCTCGGCGGCCACCGCGTATCTCGACCGCGCGACCAGGGCACGCCCCAACCTCACGATCGTGACTGGGGCGCGGGTCAACCGCGTGACGTTCGAGCACGGCCGCGCATCGGGCGTGGTCTACGCCACCGCGCGCGGCGCGTTCCACCAGCCGGCGACGCGCGAGGTGCTGCTGTGCGGCGGCGCGATCAACTCGCCGCAATTGCTGATGCTCTCGGGCATCGGCCCGGCGATGGCGCTGCGTCGGCATGGGCTGCCGGTGGTGCACGACGCACCGGATGTCGGTCGCCACCTGCGCGACGCGCTCGGCATCCGCATCGCGCTCCGGAGCGACAGTGCCGCGCGCCATCGCCGCCTGCGCGAGGTCGCGATGGCCTGGGACTACTTCGTGCGCGGCCGGCGCGGCGCGGGGACCAGCAATGGGTTCGAGGCGGGCGGCTTCTTCCGTTCATCACTCGCCAGCGACGACCGCGCCGACATCCAGCTCCACTTCGCGCCGGCGCAGCTCGAGGCACATGACGCGACGCTCGGTGCGGGCTGCAGCCTGCGCGCCTGCGTCCTGCGACCGCGCAGCCGCGGCCATGTCCAGCTGACCGGCAACCGGATCGCCGACCGACCGCGGATCGACCCCGGCTACCTCACCGATCCGGCGGGCTTCGACCTGCGAATGCTGGTCGAATGCGCACGCATTGCGCGTACGATCCTGGCGCAGCCCGCCTTCGACGGCATCCGCAGCGCACCGCTGCCGCCGGGCGACGGCACCTCGGAGGCCGCCCTGGCCACATTCGTGCGCGACCAGGCCGAATCGGTCCATCGCGCGGTCGGCACCTGCCGCATGGGCGACGACGCGCAGGCCGTCGTCGATCCGCAGCTGCGGGTCCGCGGTGTCGCCGCCCTGCGCGTGGTCGATACCTCAGTCATGCCCACGCTGCCTGGTGGCGATCTCAATGCACCGGTCGTCATGCTCGCCGAGCGCGCCGCCGCACTGATCCTGAAGGCCTGATCACGCCGCGCCGAGCAGGCGCTCCGGGGCCGGCTCGAGCGCGGCGGGCAACGGACAGTGCAGCACGCCGCAGATCGTGCGCAGCAGTTCGGACTCGGCGACGCGGATGCGGCCATCATGGCTCGCGGCTGCGGTGATGGCCTCGACCATCACCTGCTTGGCCAGTGGATCGAGGGCGTCGAGCGGTGCCCAGACCGCATCGAGTGCCTGCACGCCCGCGATCGGCGGCGCGTAGGGAAGATGATCGCGCGGCAAGACCCGCTGCATGCCGGCCAGATAGGCGCGCCGGGCCGCGGCCGGGTCGCCGGGATGGCCCGCCTGCGCGACCACCGCGAGCAAGGTCGCGAACTCGTGCTTGACGTTGCCCGGCTTGCGACGCCCGAAGCGGACATGGCGCGCCGGCGCGAGCGCCTCACGGACCTGCGTGTTCAGCAGTCGCGCCAGGCAGTACTCGAACAGAGAGACATGCTCGTCGGCGTGCACGACCGCATGGACGGTGTCCAGGAACGCCGCGAGCGCCAGCCGCGTCTGCCGGCGCAGGACCGGGAAGGCCAGTGCGGCCAGTGGCAGGCGCAACATCGGATGGAGCGTACGCAGATGGGACTGGCGCAGGTGGTCGGCCTCGATCGCCGAGGCCTGACCGAGCCGGCTCGCGATCGCCTCGTGCTGCAGGCCGCGCACGCCCGCATCGTCGTCGAGCAACAGTCCCAGCAGCAGCGGCATGGCCGAGTCTCGATGCAGGGCCACCGCACGCAGGTCGTCACCGATCGCCGACACCAGGGCATGCGCCCGCGCGTAATCGTCCTGGTGCGGTTGCGCGACCTGGGCCGACACCGTGCGCGGGTCCAGCGCCATCGACCCGCCGGCCTGCGGCAAGGCCTGCACCGCGGGCAGCAGGCCCAGCGCAGCGTCCTCGCCCAATCCGTCGGGCGGCGACTGCCACCACTGCACCTGCAGCCGCGTGAGCTGCGCGGCATCGAATCCCGGTTCCAACGCCTGGATGCGCTGTAGCAACGGCGGGTGGGTGGCGAACAGCCCGCGCAACCCCAGCCCGTCGCCGAACAGCATGTGGCTGACCTCCTCTGCCGCGCCGCGGTGCTGGAAGCGCGATCCGTCCGTCACGCCCGCAATCTTCTTCAGCGCACCGGCAAGACCGGCGGTCTGGCGCGTGAACTGCACGGCCGAGGCATCGGCCAGTTCCTCGCGGCTGCGGCTCACGCCAGCCTTGATCATGCGCGCGAACAACGTGCCGACGCTGCCTACGATGATCGCCACGGCGGCCAGGCCCAACAGCGCGGCGAACAGGCTGATGCGTGCGTGGCGGCCGTAAACCAGCACCTTGCGGCCGGCGACCCCGAGCATCAGGATGCCGAACAGCACGCCCATCAGTCGCACGTTCAAGCGCATGTCGCCGTTGAGGATATGGCTGAACTCGTGGGCGACCACGCCCTGCAGTTCGTCGCGATTGAGCCGGTCGAGGGTCCCGCGCGTCACCGCGACCACGGCGTCGGACGCGGTGTAACCGGCGGCAAACGCATTGATGCCCGGTTCGTGCTCGAGCACATAGATGCGCGGCACCGGGACGCCGGACGCGATGGCCATTTCTTCGACGACATTGCGAAGCCGCTGCAGATGCAGGTCGTGGGTGTCCTCGGCGACCGGTATGCCGCCGAGCTGGCGTGCGACCCGGTCGCCGCCGCCGCGCAGCGTCGCGATGCGGTACAGCGAGCCGAGCGCGATCGTGCCGGCGGTCAGCGCCGTCGCCCAGGCCAGCGCGACGACGTGCGGTCCGAGCAGCCACCACACCGCGGCGTCGACGATTGCGACGATCGCGATCACGGCCAGCGACAGCAGCACCACCAGCCGTGTCGATTGCCGTCTGGCCCGTGCCTGGCGTTCGAAGAAGTTCATGGCAGACCGGGATCAGGACACCGGAACCGGAAACTCAAGCAGGCGGCGCGCCGCGCGCCCGTCCCCGATGCAAGAGTCCCGTTCCCCGTGGCTCAGAAGCGCACCTTGGGCGCGTCGCGAATTTCCGCGCGATCGGCGGGAATGTCGAGCAGCGCCGCCGGCCGGAAGCGGAAGTTGTTGGCGACCAGGCTCGAGGGGAACACCTCACGCCGGTTGTTGTAGGCCATGACCGCATCGTTGTAGGCCTGCCGCGCGAACGCCACCTTGTTCTCCGTGCTGGCCAGTTCCTCGGTCAGCTGCAGCATGGTTTGGCTGGCCTTGAGCTCGGGATAGGCCTCCGACACCGCCAACAACCGGCCCAGCGCGCCATCGAGCGCCCCCTGGGACTGCGCCAGTCGGCCCATCGCGGCCGGGTCGCCCGGCGCGGCCTTGGCGGCCGCGAGCCCGGCCTGCGCCGCGCCGCGTGCGGCGACGACCGCCTCGAGCGTCTGCCGCTCGTGCTGCAGATAGCCCTTGGCGGTCTCCACGAGGTTGGGAATCAGGTCGAACCGACGCTGCAGCTGTACATCGATCTGCGAGAACGCGTTGCGGTAGGCGTTGCGGGCGGTGATGAGTGCGTTGTAGATCCCGATGCCCCAGAGCACGAGTGCAACGACCGCACCGACAAAAACGAGCAGGATCAGCGGGCTACCCATCAAACTTCCCCTTGTTCATGCAAATTGGATTTGACGCGCTATATCATCCCCGCATCGCCGGAGCATACGCAGGGGGAAGGCCCGATGAAAAGCCGACATCCAGCTCGCCGCCCACTGGCCCGGATCGGTCTGATCGGCCTGCTGTTGCCCGCCGCGCTCGGCTCGGCGGCGCAAAGTCCGCCTGCGGAGAGCGAAGCGGCCGACGACATTGCCGAAGTCGCCTCGGTGGTGCCGTTGAACGAGCGCCCGATGGCCCGCAGTCGCGAGGACGCGGTCAAGCCCGAGCCGCTGATGCCGGTACGCCAGCCCAAGCCGCTGGCCAGCGGCTTCGATGTCGCGTTGTTCGAGGCGATGGCGCAGGACCTGGTCGCCAATCAACGCGTGCCCGGCCTGGCGATGGCGATCGTCCACAACGGCCAGGTGCTGAGCGCGCGCGGCTACGGCATCACCGACGTCAAGTCCGCCGAGCCGGTCGATGCGCACACCGTGTTCCGGCTCGCTTCGCTGTCGAAATCCTTCGCCGGCACGATCACCGGCCTGCTGGTGTCCGAAGGCGCGCTGCGCTGGGACAGCCATGTGGTCGATTACATGCCGTCGCTGCGTTTTTCCGATCCTTCGGCCGCCCAGCAGCTCACCGTCGCCGACGTGCTGAGCCATCGCGTCGGCCTGGGCCGCAACACCTACGACCGTGACATCGAGCGCAATGCCGACTATCACGACCTGGTACAGCGACTCTCGGCGGCACCGATGACCTGCCAGCCCGGCAACTGCTATGCCTATCAGAACGTCGCCTTCAGCCTGATCGGCGACGTCGTGTTCGCGACCTCCGGGCAATTCTTCAGCGAGGCGGTGTCACGGCGGATCTTCAAGCCGCTGGGCATGAACGACGCCAGCTACGGCTTGGAGGGCATCCAGGCCAGCCCGCGCTGGGCCAAGCCGCACGTGCGCGCGGGCGGAGGCTGGACCTCGTTGATGCCCAAGCCCACCTATTACCGACTCGCGCCGGCCGCGGGCGTCAACGCCAGCATCGCCGACATGGCGCAGTGGATGCTCGGCCAGACCGGGCACCGCCCCGACGTGCTGCCGGCCCCTCTGCTGGCGACGCTGCAGGCACCGATCGTCGGCACCCCGCCGGAGATGCGCAACTCATCCTGGCGCCGCGACCGGCTCGAGGCCGCCGGCTACGGGCTGGGCTGGCGCGTGTTCGACTACTCGGGCGAGCGCGTGGTGTTCCACGGCGGCGCCGTCCAGGGCTACCGCGGCCTGATGGCGATGATGCCCGAGCGCGATCTGGGCATCGTCGTGCTGTGGAACAGCGAAAGCGGCCTGCCGTCCGGGCTGATGCCGACGATCCTCGACCGCGCCATCGGCCTGCCGCCGCAGCGCTGGCTCGATGTCGATCCCAACATCGAGTTGCTGCACGCCCAGCGCGGCCCCGCACCGCCGCACACGGCAAGCGGCGGCAGCACCACGTACCGCGCGGCGGCCACGCCGGAATGATCCTGACGGCCCGGCACGCGCCGGGCCGCGTCGCGCGGCTCAGCCGACTGCGGGCCCGCCCGCCTGCACGATCAGTTCCTCGAGCCTCGCCGCGGTGACCGGCCCGAGGATCTTCTCGACCACCCGTCCATCGGGCCCGATGAGATAGGTCATCGGCAGGCCCTTGGGCGTCTCGAAATCGGCCGGCGGCTCGAAGGTGTCGACGATCGCGATCGGATAGACCACCGGACGCGCCTCGAGGAACGTGCGCAAGTCTTCGGCGGTGGTGTCCTCGTAGGCCAATCCTACGACCTGCACGTGCTCGCGCATCGCATCGAGCGCCGACAGTTCGGGCATCTCCTTCAGGCATGGCGCGCACCAGGTGGCCCAGAAATTGACGACGACCCACTGCCCGCGGTGCTCGGCCAGATCGAACGTGCCGCCATCGATCGTCTCGACGCGGAGTGCCGGTCGTTCGTGCGACGACGCCGGCGCGGAGTCGCCGGCAGGCGTCGCCGCGGCGCGGTCGTCGACCGGAGCGGCGGCCTCTTCGCCGCGCTGGCAGGCGGCAAGGGCGGCGGCGAGGGCGAGGCAAGGAACGAGGCGGCGAATCATGCAGAAGTCTCCGGTGGGGCGTAGACGCCGGCAACCCGGCGCTTGAGCAGGTCGCGCAAGGGGATGCGCAGGTCGTCGAGAGCGGCCGATGCGGCCACGCCCAGGCGGTCGTCGCGACACGGCAGATGCGCTTCCTCGATCGGGATGCGCAGATGACAGGCTTCGTAGAGCTCGGCCAGGCTCAGGCCATCGAGGTCGCGGGCCAGCAGCCACTCCCCGGTCTCGGCGCGGCGCAACAACTGGATGTCCTCCAGTTGCGCGAGCATCTGCTGGACCAGCGCGTCGGTCAGCATCGGTTCGAGCGTCTGGATCTCGTCGCTGTGCAGCCCACGGCCGGCAGGACGGGCCTCGGCGAAACGGCCGAGCATGCGCAGCAGGCCGTAGAGCTCATAGCCGCGCGGCAGCCGCAGGTGCGCCGGCTGGTAACGGAAGGCCGAGATCGACGAGGCGAACGAGGCCCCGAGCAGGATCGCGACCCAGCCCAGATACACCCACAGCAGGAAGATCGGCAGGAACGCGATCTGGCCGTAGATCTTTTCGTAGGCGCTGAAGCTGCCCAGATACAGACCGATGCCCCACTTCACCAGTTCCGACAGCAGCACCGACAGCGCGGCGCCGGCGAACGCGTGCCGCCACTGCACGGTGCGATGCGGCACGACCCGGAAGATCGTCGCGAACGCGACCAGTTCGATCAGCATCGGCGCCGCCCACAGCATCGCACCGCGCAACCAGCGCCCCGAATCGGTGCTGAAGATCTCCAGCGCGAAGAACCGTGCCGACACCGCCAGGCTCGCGGTCGCGATCAGCGCGCCGAGCGTGAGCACAGTCCAGTACACCAGGAAACGGCCGACCGTCGGCCGCGCCGACTTCACCCGCCAAATCCGGTTGAAGGTGCCCTCGACGCTGAGCAGCGTCACCAGCACCGAGATCACCAGCGCCACGACGCCGATGGTCGTCAGCTGCCCGGTGTTGGCCGACAGTTGCAGCAGCACCGCTTCCACCGCGCGTGCGCTGCTGGGCACGAAGTTGGAGAAGATGTAGTCGCTGAGCTGGTCGCGCCACTGGCCGAATGCGGGGAACGCGGTCAGCACGCCGAACACCACCATCGACAGCGGCACCAGCGCGAACACGGTCGTGAAGGCCAGCGCGCCGGCGGCCTCGAACAGCCGGTCGTCGAGAAAGCGCCGCCACAGAAAACGCGCGAACGACAGCGCCCGCGCGCGGTCGGTGATGCGCTCGCTCCAGCGGCTCAGGGTGTCGAGCGGTTCCATCGACGCAGCGTAGCAAAGCGGTGACGCGGGCAGCACCGAAGCCCGGCCGCGCCCGGACACCGCCGCCCCGGCCTGTCACACTGAACGTCCTGGACCGCAGATTGCATCGATGCCCGAGATCCTCGTCCTCTACTACAGCCGCAACGGCTCGGTCGCCCGCCTTGCCCGCCAGATTGCGCGCGGCATCGGCGAAGTCGACGGCATGCAGGCAAGGCTGCGTACCGTGCCGCCGGTCGCCGCCGTTACCCAGACTGCCGCGCCCCCGGTGCCCGAGGACGGCGCGCCGTATGTCGAACGCGCCGACCTGGCCGAGTGCGCCGGCCTGCTGCTCGGCAGCCCGACCCGGTTCGGCAACATGGCCGCCCCGCTCAAGCACTTCCTCGACGGTCTGGGCGCCGAATGGGCGAGCGGCACGCTGGTCGGCAAGCCGGCCGGGGTGTTCACCTCGACCGCCACCCAGCATGGCGGCCAGGAGGCAACGCTATTGACGATGCTCGTGCCATTGCTGCACCACGGCTGCGTGATCGCCGGCATTCCCTACACCGAGCCCGCGCTCACCAGCACGCGCAGCGGCGGCACGCCCTACGGCGCCAGCCACGTCGCCGGCCAGCAGGACGACCCGCAACCAAGCGAGGACGAGGCCGTCCTCGCCCGGGCGCTGGGCCGGCGCATCGCGATGCTGGCCGGCAAGCTCGCGGCATGAGGGTCGGAGGCTCGCGTCCCGCGCTCGCCGGCGCCCTGGCCGCGATCGCGTTGCTGTACCTGGCCTGGCACTGGGGCGATGCCCATTTCGGTGCGGCCTTGCTGGTGTTCGTGCTGCCGCCGCTGTTGCTGCTGGCCGGCGTGCTGCGCGGCGCGCCCAGCGCGCCGTTGTGGTCGGGCATTGCGGCGCTGTTCTGGTTCTCGCACGGGGTGATGTACGCCTGGTCGCAGCCCGAGCAGGGGCGCTTGGCCTGGGCCGGCATCGCGCTGTCGCTGATCGTCGTGTTCTCGGCCAGCCTGCCGGGCATGCGCGCGCGCTTCTCGCGCAAGCGCGGCAATCCATGATCGCAGACGGGGCGAAGCCGAGCCGGCCGCATTGGGTTTTCCATCGCCGATCGCGCAGCACCAATCGCCCCCGCTATCATTCCCACTACTCCACACAGACTTCATGGCAATGGACGAGCTGCTGATCGTCACCACCGGTGGCACGATCGACAAGATCTACTTCGACGACAAGTCGGACTACCAGGTCGGCGAACCGCAGATCGGACGCATGCTCGAGGAGTTGGGCGTCGCGTTTCGGTTCCGGGTCATCCCGATCATCCGCAAGGACTCGCTGCACATCACCGACGAGGACCGCGAGTTGATCCGCGCAACGATCGCCGCGCAGCCCGCACGCCATGTGCTGCTGACCCACGGCACCGACTCGATGGTCGAGACCGCGAAGGTACTGGCCTCGATCACCGACAAGACCATTGTGCTGACCGGGGCGCTGAGCCCGGCGCGCTTCCGCGGCTCGGATGCGGAGTTCAATATCGGCACCGCCGTGGGCGCCGTACAGTCCAAGCCGCCGGGGGTCTATGTGGCGATGAACGGTCGGATCTGGGATCCGCTCAAAGTCCGCAAGAATGTCGAGGCCAATCGCTTCGAGCCGGTGGCCTGAGCGAGCGGCCGCGCCTCAGCGCTGAATGGTCATGATGCCGTCGGGTTCGGCGTAGTCGACCTCGCCGTCGGCCTGCAGCGCGTCGAGCAGACGCCGGGTGCCGTCCGCATCGAGCGCGGGATCGACCGAGAACACATCCGCCCCGACCGCCAGGCGCCGCAGCCACGACAGCCTGAGCGTCGAGCCCGCCTTGCCGCTCCGCGGCAGCGCCTCGGCGACCTGATCCAGGTGCGCCTGCACCGCATGCGGATCGCGCGCCGGCTCGGTGCCGGCCCGGTACTTGACGATGAAACGCTGCTGCATGGCGGGCTCATTGTGCGGCGTGGGCGCGTCGGGGCCACGCGAGGCCATCAGCGCCGCGACCGGTGCGCACAGCACCGCCACGGCGAGGATCGCGTAGCCCATTGAAATCGGACGCATGGCCCTGCCCTGTCGAAACCGCGGACTGCGGCGGGATCAAGCATGCCCTCATCCCGGCGATGCCGGGATGAAGGCCGCAAGACGGTTGTGCGACATGCCGGACGACCCCGCTGGACCGCCGCGAATGGCCGCATCGCCCGGTCGATCGACGATCGCGCGCAGGCCTGGCTGCCAGCGACCACCGCGACCGGGCGCCGACCTCACTCAGTACGTCGCCGTCAGCGTGACGCCCGAGATCGCCGAGTACGCATGCACCATCACGTGCCACGTGCCGGCCTGCGGATTGACGAACGTACAGGTCTCCTCGTTGCCGAAGCGAAAGGGCCGGCAGTCGTACTCGCTGGTGGTGGGCTGTTCGCCACGGCGCACGTACAGGTCGCCATCGCCGGTGCCGCCTGTCATCGTGACGGTCAGGTTCGTGGCGCCAGCCGGCACCTGCACCGTCCAGTACTGCGCGCTGCCCGCCTCGCCCGAGATGCCGGTCACCGGCACCCCATTGCGCAACGACCCCTGGCCGCCCCCGTCGCTGGGCTCGGCATGGCGCGCCTGGAGCGTGACGTTGGCGAAGGCCGCGGCGCCGACCAGCTTGATGTAGTAGGTGCCGGCCTCGGGGTCGACGATGCGGACCGACTCGTTGTTGCCCGGACGCTGCGAACGGAAGTCGAACGCCTCCACCGTAGGTTCGGCGTCGCGGCTGACGTACAGCGAAACGTTGCCGGTGCCGCCCGAGGTCGTGATCAGCAGCGGGCCACTGACGCCTTCGGGCACGACGAGGCTGTAGAGCTGCTCGCTGCCCGCCGCGCCGCCCAGGCCCGGGACCGCCACGCCATTCTCGATCGCGATCGCGTCCGGCCCGGTGTCGCCGACCTCGAGCGTCTCGCTGCGGCTGTGGCTGCGGCCCTCGGTGTCGGTGACCGTCAGCGTGACCGTGTAGGTCCCGGCCTCGGCATAGGTGTGCACCGGGCTGGCCTGGGTCGAGCTGGCCCCGTCGCCGAACGTCCAGGCGCGGCTGTCGATTGCGTCCTCGCCTGCGCTGGAGGTGTCAGTGAAGGTCACGGTCAGCGTGTCGGCATCGATCGCGTAGGTGAAGTCGGCGGTCGGCGCACCCGGCTCGAGGCCGCCGTCGGCGGTCAGGGTGTCGACGAACTGCGCCCCGGTGCCGCTCGCATCGAGCCAGCTCGCCAGCGAGGTCGCCGCGGTGCCGCCGCCGGTCCAGGAGGTGAACAGCCGGCCGTACCAGTCGACGTGGTCGGCGCCGGTCGTCGTGCACGAGGCGTAGCCGCCGTGGAGCTGACCGATCACACGGCCCTCGGGGCTGTAGAGCGGCGAGCCCGAGGATCCGCCTTCGGTGGTGCCGCGCGGGTTCCACTGCACCCACAGATGGCTGTTACCGCTGGCGCCCAGATAGCCTTCCACGCGCAACGGATTGTCGGAATGGGTGATGCGCTTCTCGGCCACCCGCGGGTGGTGGATGCCGGTGGCGCCGCTCGGGGCGAGGTCGCGGCGGTCCCAGCCCGACCAGCTCAGTGCGAACGCCGGGTCGGCCGGCGTGTCGAGCTCGAGCAGGGTGAAGTCCGAGCCTGCGTTGGTCGCGCGCACGACCGCACCGGTCTGGTTCTGCGCCAGGCTGCCATCGCCGTTGGCCCCACTGGCGGAACTGCCCGGCGTGCGGCAGGTCGAGTTCTCGTAGTTCCAGTACACGACGATGCTGGCCGCCGCGTCCGCCGTGCCCATGTTGCAGTGGTGCGCGGTCAGGAAGTACATCTTGCGGTCGCCGGCGGTGTTGTTGAGCAACGATCCGCTGCAATAGAACATACCGAAGCGCGAGTACGCACCGACCGAGGGGATCTCCTCACGGAAGTCGTCGCCGTCGGGGCACACCACATCGACGTTGCAGCTGCCCGACGCGCCCTTGGTCTGCGCCAGCGCGCCCTCGCGCGCGAGCCGGCCGAAGCCGACATAGTCGTGGTTGACACTGGTCAGCCGCAGCTTGAGTTGGGGCAGCTTGGCCTTCGGCACCACGACCTCCAGCACCGCGCTGTCGCCCGGCACGATCGGCGTCCACAGCGCGCCGTGCGGCTTGTTGTCGGCGGCGTCGAAAGCGCGGATCGCCTCGGGGTCGGCGTTGCGGTCCAGGCCCGCCGGATAGACCAGCAGACGCCCGCCCTCGGGCATGTGGTATTCGGAGAAGCCGAAGTTCAACGACAGCGCATCCTTCGATTCCACACGCAGCCGCCAGACCAGGTTGCCGCCGGCGATCTCGTCCCAGTCACCGGCATCGCCCGGGGTCAGGTCGACGGCCAGCGGTGCGGCAAACCGCACCGGGCGCAGCCCCTGGGTGCGCGATTGCCGGGCGTCCTCGGCGCGCAGCCGGGCGACATCCACGCCCGGCATGCGCTTGAGCTCGACGGTGTGTTCGGCCGGCAACCGGTTGGCGAACGCCGCGGGTCGCGCGTCGCGCGGTGCCGCCGTCGCGATGCCGAGCGACAACGCGCCGGCGGTGAGGCTTGCGATCAGAGTCTTCATCCCTTTCTACCCCTCGTTGGATTGCACCGAAAAAACGGAGCACGCCGAAGACCGGTGTGCTCCGCCGGCGACACGCGCGACGATCATGGCGTGCCGCCTGCCCTCTATCCCCGAGCCCTGCATCCCCGCCGCGCTAGTCGTGATCGGCGCGCAACGTGACCCCCGAGAACGATGAATAACCGCGCACCAGGACGTGGTACGTCCCGGCCTGCGGCGCGGCGAACGCGCAGCTTTCGTTGTTGCCCGACCGATAGGGACGGCAGTCCCAGGTCGAGGTCGTCGGCTGCGCACCGTACCGGACGTACAGGTCGGCATCGCCGCTGCCCCCAGACAGCGCGATGACGAGGTTGGTCGCCCCCGACGGCACATTCACCGTCCAGAACTGGCTGCTGCCGGTGCCGCCCGACAGGCCGGTGATCGGCGTGCCGACGACCAGGCTGCCATCGCCCGGATCGGGCCCCGGGCCGGTGCCGCCGCCCCCCGACGCGGCATCCACCGCGGCCTTCGCATCGACGATGCCCGCGCCGATCGGCTGGGACGGCGTCGAGGGGAACGGGCGTGCCGTGCTGGTCAGCAGGGCCTTGATCTGGGCCGGCGTCTTGGCCGGATTGGACACCGACTGCACCAGCGCGACCACACCGGCGACATGCGGCGCCGCCATCGAGGTGCCGTCGTAAGAGGCGTAGCTCTCGCTGCCCGGCGTGGTCTGGCCGCTGTTGAGCGTGGACACGATCCCTGAGCCGGGCGCCGAGAGCGTGATCCCGGTGCCGTAGTTGGAGAAGCTCGAACGTGCGCCGGTGCTGGTGTTGGAGGCCACCGCGATGACGTTGGCGCAGTTGGCCGGCGAGAAGCCCGAGACGTTCGCGTTGCTGTTGCCGGCGGCGATCACCAGCGTGGTGCCGCGACCGACCGCGCCGTTGATCGCACTCTGCATCGTGTTGCCGCAGGTGCCGCGTCCGCCCAGGCTCAGGTTGATGACCTCGGCCGGATTCTGGTTCACGGGCACCCCGGCGACCGTGCCGCCCGAGGCCCAGATCACCGCGTCGGCGATGTCGGAGTCGTAGCCGCCGCCACGGCCGAGGACACGGACGGGCACCACCTTGGCCAGCGGCGCCGTGCCGGCAACGCCGATGCCGTTGTTGGTCACCGCCGCGACCGTGCCCGCGACGTGCGTGCCGTGCCAGCTCGAGGGATAAATGCCGTCGAAATCGCCCGGGTCGCTGGGGTCGGCATCGCGACCGTTGCCATCGCCTGCGATCGCCGGATCGGTGATGAAGTCGTAGCCGGGCAGGATGTTGGCATTGAGATCGCTGTGCGAGGTGATGCCGGTATCGAGCACCGCGACGACGGCACCCGCACCGCGCGTCACGTCCCAGGCGGTGGTCGCACGAATGCCCCCGGGGCCGGTACCGAAGCCGTACTGCTGGTTGAAGCGCGGATCGTTGGGGGTCCAGAACACGCGGTTGCGCTTGTCGACCTCGACGTACTCGACATCGGGATCGGCCGCGAGTTGGCGCATCACCGACTCGGCATCGGCCCGGTCCAGCTTGCGGCTGGTGCGCACGACATCGGCGCCGACCGCGGTGCGTCGCAGGTGCTCGAGCCGCAGCTGCTTGCCGCCGCCGACGGCCAGGCGACCGGCCACGGTCCCCAGCGCCGCGTTGATCGAGGCCGGCTGTGCCTGCGCGGCGCTGCCCTCACGGTATTTGACGATGAAGCGATCGTGCTGTTCGGCCGACTGCAACCCCGCAAGATCGAGCCGCTCGACGGCCTGGGTCGCGGCCAGCGGCGCGGCAAGGGCCACCAGCGTGGCCGCCGCAAGCACGCGGCGCCGAAGGCGGCGGGAGGGAATGAACGTGTTCGACATGGAAAACCCCCGAGACGGTGGGTGCGCCGGAGCCGCGGCGCGGGGCCGGAGCCGGGTGCATCGCGATGGCGATGGCCGGCCCGCAACGAACGCGGACATGACGAAACTGACCGCAAACTGACGCTACGCGACAGCCATGTTCGCGTGCAATGGCGGTTTCCATTAATTTTTCGATAATAAATGCGACTGGCATCACACTTCTGCATGATGCCTTGCGTTCAGCCATGTGAGCAGCACCTCTGACCCCTGACGGCTTGGAGGTGGCCCGGGCAGGTGTCGCGCACCGCGCGCGATACGTCAGAACGCATTGGGGCGGGTGCACGGCATACCGGCAGGCACGTGCCGTTGGCATCGGATCACCGCGCCCACCGGCACGCAGCCGCACGCCCGGCGCGCCTGGCCCTGGGATCTGAGGATGCGCGGCGCGGTGGCGCCGTCAGAGCATGCCGGTCTCGAGCTGCGCGGCCTCGGACATCATCGACCGGTTCCACGGCGGATCGAACACCAGCTCGACGTCGGCCTCGTCGACTGTCGGGATGAGCTCGATCTTGCTGCGCACGTCGTCGACCAGGATCTCGCCCATGCCGCAGCCCGGCGCTGTCAGCGTCATCCGCACCTCGACCTTGCGGTGCCCATTGTCGACAGGAATCACCACGGCCTCGTAGACCAGGCCCAGGTCGACGACGTTGATCGGGATCTCGGGGTCGAAGCAGGTGCGCAGTTGGTGCCAGACCATGCGTTCGACCGCAGCGTCGTCGGCGTCGTCGGGCAGTTCCAGCGGCACCGGCGGCTCTTTGCCGATCGCATCGGCATCGCGGCCCGCGATCCGGAACAGGTTGCCCTCGACGAACACGGTGTAGCTGCCGCCCAACGCCTGGGTGATGTAGCCGGCACTGCCGGCAGGCAGCGTCACCTCCTCGCCTTGGGGAACGAGGACGGCTTCGCAATCGCGTTCGAAACGGACGGGTTCGCTGCTGCGGGAGTACATGGCCCAGGACATGAGGGCCGGAAGTGGCCGCGACAAGGCTGTCATTGTATCGCCGCGCGCCGGTATGCTGACCCACCATTCCCGCGATGCTGTCTTCCATGTCCGAACCCGCCCGCGCCCGGCGCTGGCCGCTGGCGATCGGTCTGCTGCTGCTCGGCAGCGCCGGCATCGCCGCCGCCTGGATCCTGCTGGCCGACGCGCTGGGCGCGCAAGGCGCCTGGATGGCCGTGGTGGCCGCGCTCGATGCCGCGCTGCTGGTGCGCCTGGCCCGGCTCCGCCCCGGGCTGGTACGTGCACTCGCCGGCACGGCCGCGACGCTGCTGGCGATCGTCATCGCCAACTGGGGCATCGTCGCCACCCAGCTCGCCCGCCCGATGGGGCTCATGCCCTGGGAGTCGGCACTCAAGCTCGGGCCGCACCACGCCTGGACGCTGGCCGGCCTGGCCAATACGCCGACTGATCTGGCGTGGCTCGGCGCAGGGCTGGTGATCGCGGCGGTCCTCGCCCGCTAGGTGTGATCTTTCAGTAGGTTGTTCATCCGGGGCGTCTCTGGAAGATGGGGGGTTACGAAGCCAACCCAGCCCCAGGAGCCCCGGATGAACCTGCATAAACATGCCC